>NZ_JBHFOM010000057.1:0-27531 GCF_053543955.1 Colwellia sp. E150_009 | reverse complement strand
TAACGCCGCATATAAGCCTTTTAAACTCGCCCTTTGGGAGCTCATTAGCAAACTGATAACATCACAAAATTGAAGAAATATAGAGTAACTATGTTTAATCAATTTTCCTTGTTCTAAGCTCGCTAATGAAGCTCTGAGTTGGGAAGAAATTTAATCAAATTGGTATTATTTTAGGCTTGTGCCATCATTCATTTCAATACTCGATAGCTGAGCTTCAAATTGGCTATTGCCTGCTTTAACTTGATAAAGTTTTACTAATAAATAATCAAGATCTGGTGCGAACCATGCGTAGGTAATACGTTCTTTTTCCTTCACTTCACGTTTAAAGCGAATAGTTTTTACTAAACCGTACGGCAAAATTAATTCTTCTTCATTATCATACTGGTATACATGATCAGACACAGTGCCCGAGGTATTTACAACAGAGTAAATATATTCTTTCTGTTTAGCATCATCAATTAAGTTTAATCTGTGCTGTAAATGGTAGCTTAATTTATCCTGAAGGTTATGTGTAAAATCAAGCGGGGTAACATCACGTTTTCTACCTAAATCTTGAGCGGTGTTGTCATTGGCATGATAAACCCATTCATAATATTTATCTTTACCAGCACCTTCACGAGTGTAAGTATAATGTTGTGGAATGACTTGATTATTATGAATGGAAAGAATTGATGTTTCGCTACGCGTTTGAGAAAAAATCAACCATTCTATTTTGGTTTCATAATGATAGTTAATGTTGCCGTCAGCTTGATAGCTCAATTGTCTCACTGCGGTGCCAACAACATCTGACTTATGTAAAATACTATAATGCGCAGTAAAAGGAGGTAGAAATTGTTTACCTTTATCAAGTTGCTCTACTGTTTCGGCATTAACAAAACAAGCAGGTAATAAAAGGGTGAATAAAAAAAATAAGGGCGATTTTTTCAACACAAATAATCCTATAAAAATATAAAGGTAACAAACATAAGTTACCTTTATATTAACAGCTTATTAATCGTTCGCATATCCAGAAATTGGTAAAGTATTACCGTCCAAAATTGCGTATTCATTTTGGTCTTTCGTTTGCATGTAAAGTCGTTTTTGACATAGCCATTTTACCACTAATGGGTATATTCTATGCTCTTGCTCATGTATACGTTCAGCTAAATCATCACTGGTATCACCATCAAATACAGGCACTTTAGCTTGTAAGATCACGGGTCCACCATCTAATTCTTCAGTTACAAAATGCACACTAACACCATGAACTTTATCGCCAGCATCAATAGCACGTTGATGTGTGTTAAGGCCTTGATATTTAGGTAACAAAGACGGATGAATATTAACTAACTTACCTTGATAATGTTGTACAAAATTAGGCGTTAATATACGCATAAACCCTGCAAGTACGATGACATCAGGCTGTAATTGGTCGATTTTCTCAATCAGTGCATTATCATAATTTTCACGACTATCAAAATCATTATGTGAAAGTTCAATCGTTGCTATGTTGGCGTTTTTGGCACGAGTTAGGCCGTAAGCATCACTTTTGTTTGACACTACACCAACAACAGAACCAGGATACTCCTCAGCTTTACAGGCATCAATGATTGCCTGTAAATTCGTGCCACTACCTGAAATTAATACAACTATTCGGCTAGACATTGTTGTTCCTTTTTATTGATATTTGACAAAATTACGTCAGCTTATGAAAAAACAACCTGTTCTTCACCATCAGCTTTGTCAGTAATAGCGCCAATGTGCCATGCTTTTTCACCGTGAGCGCTTAAAATATCAATACTTTGTTGTACTTTATCTTGTGGAACGACAATGATCATACCAACACCACAGTTAAATGTGCGATACATTTCGTGTTCAGTGATATTGCCATTGTCTTTTAACCAGTTAAAAATTTCAGGCCATTGCCAGCTTTCACCATTGATAACCGCTTGTGCTGTGTTAGGTAAAACACGTGGAATATTTTCCCAAAAACCGCCGCCAGTAATGTGAGATAAAGCATGAACGTCAACATCTTTTAATAAAGCTAATACCGATTTTACATAAATTTTTGTTGGTTCAAGTAAATGTTCACTAATCGCTTTACCCTTAAGTAATTCGCTGGTATCAGTATTATTAACTTCTAATACTTTACGAATAAGTGAAAAGCCATTTGAATGAGGGCCTGAGGCGCCTAATGCAATTAATTGATCGCCCGTCGCTACTTTAGTGCCGTCAAGCAATCTTGATTTTTCAGCAACGCCAACACAAAAGCCAGCAATATCGTAATCACCTTGATGATACATGCCAGGCATTTCTGCTGTTTCGCCACCGACTAATGCACAGCCTGCTTGAATACAACCTTCTGCTATTCCTTCTACAACTGAAGAGGCCACAGCAACGTCAAGTTTTGCTGTTGCATAATAATCTAGAAAAAATAAAGGTTCAGCACCTTGCACAATCAAATCATTAACACACATAGCAACTAAATCGATGCCAACGGTGTCATGTTTTGCTAAATCAATAGCTAAGCGTAATTTGGTTCCTACACCGTCTGTGCCGGCAACTAATACTGGCTCTTTATAGCCTGTTGGTAATTGACAAACACTACCAAAACCACCTAATCCACCCATAACTTCAGGGCGGGTAGTGCGCTTTACTGCACCTTTAATGTTTTCAACAAGGGCATTACCAGCATCAATATCAACACCAGCATCCTTATAACTTAAAGATTGTTTTTGTTCGCTCACGAGAAACCTCAAAAAATTATCGATAGAAAGTTACCCCACATAAGCGTAAAATCACACTTATCTAAGGTTTAAAAAGATGCGTATTCTACCAGTGCACGGACACATACTCAAAATCTTTATCCCAAATAAATAAATATTTTTATTTGGCGGTAAAGATCGGTTTGATTATGATAGTATCAGGTTTACAAAATAGTTCGCTTTTCTTTATATGTTTAAAAAATTTACTTTTTTACTGTTTGTTATTATTGCTTTTTTATCTTCTACTGCCACTAAAGCGGTTGAAGTAATAGATTTGTATCAAGCCAGTGTTGCTATTGACTCCCAAAATAGTAAGGATAGAGCACGTGCGCTAAAAAAAGCGTTAGCTGCTGTTATGATCAAGGTTGGTGGGGAAAAAAGTGTTTTAGACAACGCTTTGATCAAAACTGCCTTAAATAACTATAATTCGTATTTAAACCAATATCGATACCAACAAAAATCGATTCAAGTAGCAGACGAATTAACTAATAATAAACAATTGTTTTTATTGGCTAGTTTCAACCAAGAAAAAATTAATCAATTGTTTCATGAAGCAAATTTACCCTTATGGGGAAGTTTACGTCCACAAGTTTTACTTTGGTTGGTTGATGAGCAAGGTTTGTCTCGTAATATAATATCCAATTCATCTGCGTCTAATTTACCGTTTGTTGTTAGTGAGTTTTCTTCTCAGCGTGGTTTACCTATTATGTTGCCATTGATGGATTTAACCGATGCTAATAAAATTAAATTAAGTGATGTGTGGGGACGATTTCAACAACCAATTAAGGAAGCGTCTAGCCGTTATTTTGCAGAAGCTATTGCTGTCGTTAGGTTATCTAACTCAAGCTTAGTGACGTTTGATTATGAAAATAAAGCAGAAAACACTAATAATTGTGATTTACCGTGCACAGAGTCTCAAGTGAATGCAAAAAAATATGTATTAGACTGGAGCTTATTAGACTGGAGTTTAATTGAAGGCCAGCAGAAGTTTAGTCAACAATATCAAGGTAATGACCCGCAAACGTTATTACAGCAAGGTTTAGCAGATATAACTGATTTAATTTATCAGTATTATGCGTTATCTACTACCAGTGAAAATAATTTTGTTATTGAAGTAACCAATGTTGACTCGTTAGCAACTTATATCGATATTTTTCACTTTTTAGAAGGTTTATCTTCGGTTAAAGCGGTAACGCTAGTTAGCGCAAAGGGTAGTGCAAGGCGTTTTAATTTGCAATTACTTGGTTCTAAAGAAGCTTTACTCGCGTCACTTAAACTCGATAATAAACTTATTCAAATTATTGACCCATTAGCACATTTTAATCAGCTTGCCTTGGATGAAGGTAATGAACCTTTAGTTCCAATTTTTAATTGGGGAAAATAATGACAAACACAGCACAACTCGCTTTGTCTGTTCAATTGCCTGATGATGAAGTTTTTGATAGCTATTTAAGTAACGCTAATAATACCGTAGTAAGTCAGCTTAATATTTTTGTTAAAGGTACTGAAAAGCAAGGCTCAAGTCAGCCAAATTGCTTTTATTTATTTGGTTTAACTGGCGTTGGAAAATCTCATTTACTCCATGCTAGCAGTGCATATGCTTCACAACTTGGAAAAACTTCAGTGTGTTTATCTTGTGCGGAGTTATTAAAGTTATCAGTTGAGGTGTTAGATGGGCTCGAGCAAATAGATTTTATTTGTTTAGATGACATCCAACTCATAGCGGGCAACCAAGTATGGCAACAAGCTATTTTTGACTTTTATAATAGAGTGCTAGAGCACAATAATCGTTTACTTGTTAGTGGTAACCAGAGTGTCGCTAAGTTAGGCTTAACCTTACCTGATTTACATTCTCGGTTAAGTTGGGGGTTAACCGAACAGCTTAAACCACTCAGTGATGCTGAAAAAGTGATGGCTTTACAGTTTAGGGCGTTAAAACGAGGTCTTATACTGAGCGATGAAGCGGCTAATTTTTTAATCAACCGTTTATCTAGAACTATGTCGAACTTGATAACATCACTTGATATTTTAGACAAAGCCTCGATAAGAGAGCAACGTAAAATAACAATTCCTTTTATTAAAGATGTTTTAAATATCTCTTAAAACCATCTTGTTGATGAATTAAAAAGAGTAGGCAATGAGAACAGTAAACCTTGATGGAAAAACGATCACTCCATCTAAAATAATTTGCATTGGTCGTAATTATGTTGATCATATAGCAGAGTTAGGCAATGAAATACCTGATGAAATGGTTGTATTTTTAAAACCTAATTCGGCTATTGCTGAAAATTTACACGCGGTTCATCAAGAGCCTTTACACTACGAAGCTGAATTATGCTTTGTGTACGAAAAAGGAAGTTTTGTAGCGGTAGGTGTTGGTTTAGATTTAACTAAACGACACTTACAAAACAAATTAAAAGCAAAAGGACTACCATGGGAGCGCGCTAAAGCTTTTGACGGAGCAGCTGTTTTTAGTGATTTTGTTGCTATTGAGTCAATCGACGATAATTTATGTTTAGAACTAACAATTGATAACACGTTAATTCAGGCTGGTGGTATTAGCCTAATGATGTACAAACCTGAGGTTATTTTGACTCAACTCTCAAGTTTTATGAGTCTAGAAGATGGCGATATTGTCATGACAGGTACGCCAAAAGGTGTTGGTCAAATAGTCGCTGGTACTCACTTTTTAGCAAAAGCAAAAAGAGACAGTGAAATACTCACTTCAGCCTCTTGGATAGCAAAATAAATTAATATTGATAGATAAATAGAAGCGAGTTTTAACAACTTGCTTCTATTTGTCTTCTTTAGGCTTACGAATACTTAAACCAAGTTCTTGCCCTTTATATTTAGCATAATAACTGCAACCTAAAAACATGGTTGATGCAAAAACAAGCTCTAAAATGGCCCAAAGGCGATCACTTGGCAGCACCCATAAAGTTGTTAATGAGTGTAAAAAGTAAATTAACACAATAAAATTAGACCAAGCATAAGTGAATGGATTACCTTGCAAAAGCCCTTTTAGAGGGAAAAGCAATGGTAAAGTAAATAATATTAAAGTTGTTAATGTACTTAAGCTCTCACTAGGCGACAGTACTAACAACCATAAAGGCATAAAAATAAGCAAAGAAAAATAACCTAATAGCGCTATTTTTCTTAAATTTGGTGTAGATATTTTTTGAGTTGTCATGTGTTATTTACAACGATAAATTTAGCATAACGCTAAAACATTTTCGGGAGGTCTGCCTATCAGTGCTTTATTACCATCAGTAACAATAGGGCGTTCAATAAGTTTAGGTGTTGTCACCATAGCTGAAATTAATGTTTTATCATCTGCGCCATCAAGATTTTGCTCTTTAAACTCGGCTTCTTTTACACGCATCATTTTAATTGGTGAACATGCTAGCATTGATAGCAGCTTTTCAATTTCTTCTTCATTGATAGGGTCTTTAAGATACTCAATCACTTTAATTTCTTTACTGGTATTTTCTTTGAGCAACGCCAGAGTTTCTCGGCTTTTTGAACATCTTGGGTTGTGATATATGGTTAACATGGTTGATTCCTTGCTTGGCTTTTTAGTTAATATATTCGTTGTTTCGTTGTTTCGTTGTACAGTGTGCTTGCAGCACATTATAAAGAACATATGATGGATTATAAACGTTTGAGTTTGTTTTCTTGTTCTTGTAGTTGCAATATTCTTGCTTTAATTCGTTTTTGTAAAAGAGGTTGATCTTCAACAAAATCGTAACTGGTTTGTAATTCATCCACCGCTTTATTATATGCACCTAATAAAGCGAATACTTCAGCTTTTGTGATATGCATAAGTCCTTTTTTTTCTTGTTTCCTGTAAACAGAAGTTAACAGATCATAAGCAATATAATTGTCAGGTTTTATGAGTAAAAAGTCTTGTAACACTGTTGCGGCTTTATCATAATTTCCTGATTCTAATAACGCGTTACTGTAATTTAAAGAAATCACTTGGTTGTTAGGCATTAATAAATTTAAATTAACTAGCATACTCAACGCTTGCTCATGCATTTTTAAAGCGAGATATACGTCAGTTAACGCATCAATATAAAATAAATTGTTTTTGTCTTCTTTTAATAAAATTTCTAAAAGTTCTTTTGCCTGTTGGTAATCTTTATTTTCAAAATAGGAAAGTGCTAGTCCATAATTTGCTGCAGCAGGTAAGCCATAACTTTGCTTTCTTAATTGTTGTGTAAAGTGGGCAATATTATCGCTAGGATTACCTTGGTAGCGTGCTTTAATACGTGCCTTAGCTAATTCAAAATTAAGGCTTGGAGCTAAATGCCTAATAGGGTATTGATGTGCTCTTTGTCTAGCATCTGTAATGCGAGACTCAGGCAGTGGATGCGTTAATAGCATGGCTGGTGGTTTGCTTGCATAGCGATATTGTTCTGACATTTTATTAAAAAAGCTAGGTGCGCCTTGAGGATCAAAATTGCTGTTTGCTAACAACGCAATCCCTACTCTGTCTGCTTCTTTTTCATTACTTCGAGTGTAGTTAATGCTGGCTTGTTGTGACGCCGCCATAGAAGCACTTAATGCAGCCATTCCTACAGTTGGATTAACCAAAGCAAGTAGTATACCTGACACCATGCCAGCCATGCTTAATGCTTGTGAATTAGTTTGAGACTCTAAACGACGAGCTAAGTGACGTTGCGTTACATGAGATATTTCGTGAGCAATCACTGAAGCAAGTTCACTTTCGTTGTCTGCTGTAGTTAATAACCCACTGTGAATACCAACGTGACCACCAAAAAATGCAAAAGCATTTAATTCATTATTATTGATAAGAAAAAATTCGAAGGCATAATTAACATTTTGTGCATTTTTAATTAATTGATTACCTAAATGATTTATATATTCAGTTAGCACTGGATCTTGAATAATAGGTTGGCTCGCACGCAGTTGACGCATCATCGCATCACCAATTTGCCGCTCTTTATCTAAAGAGAGAACAC
This sequence comes from Colwellia sp. E150_009, assembly GCF_053543955.1. Lineage (NCBI taxonomy): Bacteria > Pseudomonadati > Pseudomonadota > Gammaproteobacteria > Alteromonadales > Colwelliaceae > Colwellia > Colwellia sp. E150_009. Next base: position 19,802 of record NZ_JBHFOM010000057.1, on the reverse strand, counting down.
TAAAACCTGAAATGCCTATTTCAGGAAGTTTGTTTTTATTATTTTGTTCACTGGCCTTAACATCAAAAGCAAAAATTTTGGCTATTATTACGGTAAGTGTAATGCTAACCAATAGCGGTTTTTTGTTAAACAATATGCGGTCCTGTCTTTTTTATGGTTGATGCGCGTCAGTTTTGAAAATTTGTTTTCAAAACTTATCGTTGTGTTGGCATAAAACTCTGATCAAAATAGCTAAACATATACGCTTTGACCTCAGCTAGATTAAAAGATTCGCTTAAAAGTTAAATTTCTTCATAAATAGCATAATAAGCCATTTAATTTAGCTATTTAAATCCACATAGATAATATAAGATAATGAAATAATTGTCGCAGATAACTTTGTTAAAAAAAAGAAATAATTAATGATTTTTCAATATGATGCTAGCCAAGAAAAATGTCCTCTGCCTTTGGTTAATTTACGATTAATTTTGAAAAAAATGAAAACAGAAGATGTTTGTGTATTAAAAATAAACGATTTGGGTTCAAAAGAAAGTATCCCTAAGTTATTAACTAAATTAGGCTATTGTTATAATCAACGTTTAATAGACCATGATATTGTAGAAATTACGTTATCTAAAAGTGAATAAATTTACTCAAAAATAGACTAAAGGAAACATATGTTTAAGCTGTTTAGCGACTGGTATACCCGAAAATTTTCTGACCCGCATGCGGTTACACTAGCGGTAATTTTGGTTTGCTCATTTTTATTTATCGCTTTGTTTAGCCAGTTATTAATGCCTGTACTTGTTGCTTTGTGTATTGCTTTTTTGCTTGATTTACCTGTAAACAAATTGACCAACTTAAAACTTTCTCGAACGGCGGCAACTGTTATTGTTGTGGGTGCTTTTGTTGGTATAACGCTTATTGCTATGTTTGGCCTGATGCCAATAATTTGGAAACAAAGTAGTAATCTTTTGCAAGAAGTGCCACATATGGTTTCAGAAGGGCAAAAATATTTATTAACATTACCTGCACAATACCCAGATATTTTTCAAGCTTCACAAATAGAAACCTTTATTTCTGCCGTTAAAGAAAAACTTATAGAGTGGGGGCAAGTGGCTTTAACTGCATCACTTAACTCAATTTCTGATCTTGTTGCTATTATGGTTTATTTAATTTTAGTGCCATTAATGGTTTTCTTTTTTCTAAAAGATAAAGGTGATTTATTTTCAAGTTTTAGCCGCTTTTTACCTAAAGAACGTCGTATGGCTATTCAGGTAGGTAAAGAAATGAATCAACAAATATTGAATTATATACGAGGTAAGGTTATTGAGATTATTATTGTTGGTGTTTCAACAACAATAGCCTTTATTATGCTTGATTTACGCTACTCTGTTTTATTAGGAGTATTAGTTGGTTTATCAGTATTAGTTCCGTATGTAGGTGCAACTGTTGTGACAATTCCTGTTTTTTTAGTTGCTCTATTTCAATGGGGATATAGTAATGAATTAGGCTATGTAATGTTAGCCTATGGCATTATTCAGGCGCTTGACGGTAATGTTATTGTACCGTTGTTGTTTTCTGAAGCGGTCAATTTACATCCCGTCACTATTATTATTGCTGTGATTCTATTCGGCGGATTATGGGGTTTTTGGGGCGTATTTTTTGCAATTCCTCTAGCAACCTTAGTGAAAGCGGTCATTAATGCATGGTCTTGCACCCAAGAAGATTATGAACCTACTCAATAATTTGGCAGTAATCCTTTATTAGTAAATGGCAAAAAATCTGTTTGCCATTTTCCTCGTATTCCACTTATATACCAATAATAATGAATGTTAATATAGTTTTGATAGCTCATTGACTAATGACATTTTTTCTTGAAAGGTATAAATAAAAAGCATAGTATACTGAGCTTATTCGTATAGGTAACAAGGAAGGTACGCTATTGTTATGGCAAAAAAAACGACACAATGCGAAACAAAACAAGTCAACAACACAACATCAAGTTTCGATCTTCAAGCAGCCTCATTGGCGGCGAAATCTAGTTATTACCCTTCTTTTCACTTGCTTACTGACGCTGTTCGCCAGTTCATCCGAGGTACAAGCTATGTTCGGTCTTTTTAAACGCTATACTGTTGAAATGTCACCTGAAGTGCGTGGCCGTATTACCGATGGAGGTAAACCCGTAATAGGAATGCAAGTCGCGCGTAGTCTTGTATACGAAGGTTACAAAAATGGTGAAGAGCAACTGGAACATACCATGACTGATGACAATGGCGAGTTTTCGTTTCAAGCTATGATTATTAAATCACGTAAGCCGGGTGATATATTTGGACAAAATATGCCTGTTAAACAAGTTATCTATGTTGAGCGAGGAGAGCAATTATTTCGTCTATGGAATACAAGCAAAGTATGGGCTCCAATAAAGCCTTTATCAGACTTATTACTACAGCTTAATGCTGATTTACAAGATAAACAAGTTCAGCATCTCATAGATACTTCCAGCTATGGTGGAAGGGCACAACAAAGTGTTAGCTCAATCTGTCATTGGCAAGGGGAGCTGATCTCGACCTACTATGATAATGAGTTAATTTCTTCCTATGATGAAATTAACTAATTACTGACTATTCAAAACTTTAAACTATTAATACATAAGTAAGGAAACATTATGACTGCGATATCTCCACGAGTAGCATCGGATCTGGCTTTAGTTGCCTATGATGTAAAAGGTCCTATAGCGAAAGGAGCTGAATTAGAATTAAACCCTGAGACGAAGAAACACTTTAACTTCGATTTATCTAAAAACGTTCACAAAGGCACTTCAGGTGGTTTTTTCTGGCGTAAAGAAACAGGTTTTGCGCTTATTGGTCAAGGACGCGGTTTATTGCATAAAAAAGATCAGGTGGTTGCCTTTCGAGGAACAGACTCTTTAGCTGACGCATTGACGGATATGACTTGCCATAGTACCAATAGTGACAATAGTCATGCGGTGCATACTGGTTTTCAACGTAGTTTTGCCTCAATGAGAAATTCGCTTTACACTTATTTTAATCAAGATGAAATTAGAAGGCAAAAAGGCATAGTCCATTGTGTTGGCCATAGCCTTGGTGGTGGTTTAGCAACATTAGCCGCTGATTGGATAAAAACCGAGTTCAAGAAAAAAGTTTATTTGTACACCTTTGGCTCGCCACGTGTTGGTAAAAAAGATTTTGTTATACATCATAGTAGCCGAGTTGACAAAATGTTCCGCTGTGTTCATGGCGCAGATCCTGTTCCCAAAATACCGCTGTGGCCGTTTTATCATGCACCATTAAATGGTAATGAATACGTTTTGTCTCGCGCTCAAGGTATAGATTTATCTGCTCATTCAATGCCTAGGGGACCAGGTTATATTAATACCGCAAATCATAGCAGCTGGGATGGTTTATATCGCCAAGCAGCTACTTCTATTAGCCAACGTGTAGTACTCAATTATAATAATCGTTTGCAAACAACTTATTCAACACATTGGGCAGATAAAATAGCTGCAGCAATCATGACCATTATGATTGATGGTGGCGCTACTGCTATTATTGCTAGTTTACAGGTTATTGGGACGAGTATTGGCACAGTGTATGATGTAATGGCACGTACCTTGGCTGATATTGTTAAAATTAAAACTGAACAAACCGAGCCGTTAAGAGGACTATTAGCTTGTATGTTAGTTTTTGCTGGTAAAGGTGCGAGTGTACCTATTGAATTCACAGCAAAATTTATCCGCTGGGTCTTTAGTGTATCAATGGGGCGTTTACAAAAAGCGGCAAGACAAGCTATTAAACAAAATTAATACTTGTTAATAGATTAATTTGAAAGTGATGTATGACTTGCTTGCGGTATTTAGTTTAGTGAAGTCATACATCATGTTTGGGTAGTTAGCTTTATTTGGCTAATTCATTCAGGGTATCTAGCACTACTTGATGATGATCTTTCGTTTTAAATTTATTAAATACGTGAGAAATTTTACCATCAAGACCAATTAAAAAACTTAAACGGTGAATGCCGTCATACTCTTTACCCATAAACTTTTTCAGTCCCCACACGCCAAAATCATCAGCTACTTTGTGATCAACATCAGAAAGTAAAGTGAAATTCAATTCATCGCGCGCACAAAATTTTGCTAAGCGTTTGGGTTCATCAGGAGAAATGCCAAATACAACCGTATTTAAATCATTCAGTTGGCTTTTACTGTCTCTAAGGCCTTGTGCTTGAACCGTACAACCTGGAGTCATGGCTTTTGGGTAAAAATAAACCAACACTTGTTTTTTACCAAGGTAATCACTGAGTGCAACCTCTGTTTCATTTTCGTCTTTTAATACAAATAATGGCGCTTTATCGCCAACAGTTAATGTGTTCATAGGAACCTTTTTGTGTTTTACATGAAGTTATTAAATAAACTATTTAGATGAAATTATGGGGGGCTTCTTTAATACAACCTTGAACACCGAATTGTTCACATAACTGTAAAAAATCATTTTCAATTTCATCAATACTTATCTTTTGTGTGACGGCTATGGAAATACTAGCACTCATATTTTGCGTTTGAGGGTTTATTTTCGATCTTAATGATGAAATATCTATTTTTCGTGCAGCAAAAAAAGCGGTCATCGCTTTTAACATACCAGGCTGATCAATACCTGTATAGTCAGCTTGGTAATGCTCTACCAAATCATAAGTTTTATGGCCTGAAGTACGTTTCATCATAGTGATTAACTCAAGGTTATGAGCCACCATAGGTAGGCGTACTTCAATTTTATTAATAGCACGATTATCACCATTTAATAGCATTATAAAGGTGAACTCTTGCCCAAAAATAGCCATTCTACTATCTAAAATATTACAACCACACTCACTAGCTAATTTAGTGAGTTCGCTAACGCAGCCTGTTCTATCAGAGCCCATAGCTGTGAGTACTAAATATTGGGACATTGTTTTACCTAGTCGATAAAAAAAGAATTATAACGCATCTAAAAAATAAAAATAACCTTACTTAATGATAATAATACGCTTGTGTTTGCAAAAACAGGCAAGTACCATGGAGCGCTAACTAATTGATGCTGTTTTAAGGTTATTATTTTCGATAACACAATTGAACCAAATAGAGTTTAAACCATCAAAAGAATACTATTTTATTGACCCAACGTGGGTTTTTCAGGAGTTTTAATGAATCGTCAGTTGTTTTATTTTTCTGTGTTCACTTTTACATTATCTGCATGTAGCAGTGTTGATAATAAGCGTGCGCAGGGAGATTTTGATTATGCACAAAAACAAGAAGCTAAAGCATTTGTTGTACCTGAAAATTTGGACAAGCCAGCCGTACAAAAAGAATTTATTATCACTAATAAAATTAATTATAAAGGGCCAATAGGCAAAAATATGGATATTAGAGCACCTTCTCTAGTATTACCTGTTGCCGCGTCTTCACGTGTCATACCAGAGTCAAGTGATGCGATTATTTGGTTTGATAAAGTATTAGAAAATAAAGACTTACTGACTTTTATTAAAAAAGCACTTATTAACCAATTAGAGTCAGACGGTGTAGATTATGAACAAGTGGATGTTACCGTGCCTAAGCAAGCGCAATTGAAAGGTTCATATGAAGCATATGAATCACAATGGTACCACCATGAAGTAGAAACAGGGTGGCTCTTTAAAGAACTTGAATTATCAACCAGTATGCGTTTTCGGTATGAATTCTACCTTAAGCCTCATGGACGTAGTGCGTCATTAAACGTATCGTTAATTGATTACATGAAAACGGATAAAGAGGGAGGAAGTAAAACGATTGATCCCATTGACAAGCAACGCGCTGAAATGGCTATGTTGAATGAAGTTATTGCTCAGGTTGATTTTAATTATCGACTAGAGCAGAGAGAAAATAGATTAATGCGTGCTAATCAGAAACTGGTTAGTATTGGTGAAAATAAAGCGACAGAATCTGCTTTTATCGTTGAAATGGGGTTGGACAATCTTTGGGAAAATATGCCTATTTTCTTTGAAAAGTACGGTTTTATTATTAGTGATTTAAATGAAACCAATAAAATTTATTATGTAGATTTTGTGAAACCTGAAACGAGTATTTGGGATAGTATTTGGGGTGATGATCAACCTGTTATTGAGATAAATGATGCTAAATATCAATTTGTGCTTGCGCCTGTTGATGCTAAAAATCAGAAAACCTCTGTTACTGTTTATGACGCAGAGGGCGAACCTTTGCCGTTGAAAGTTTTGGAGCAAGTATTCCCAGTAGTAGAAAAAGGGTTATCGTTTAGAGATCTGTATTAAGGCTGTTAAAACTACTTGATAAAAAAGCGCTGAAAAATCAGCGTTTTTTTATTTGTCATGTTTGATTGTAGGCATTTTATGTTCGGTTCGATGAGTTCTTGGCAAGGTTTCTTCTAAATCGTTAAGACTTTTTTTACGCATTCTATGGTGAGTGCTTTTTTGAAAAGTACTAAAATTTCCAATAATAAGCACCAATGCAATACCTATTATAATATACGCTATCCAGTCATCCATATTTGATCCTGTTGCTACTTGTAATATTTCTATTATGTGCTGTTAGTTGTGTAGTTTAAAATTTCTATTTAATAATTTTTAAACCACATTAATATTGTTAATGTATTGTTTAAAAATTTGGGGTATATGTTTAGTTATCATCTTTTGTCCCGCTATATTGGTTTTAGCCAATAACACTTGTAGTAATTCAATATTCAATACAGATTGATACTGTTTAGCAAGGGGAGCATAGGATAAATGCCAAGGCTCAATAGCAACACCGCCACGAAATTGATCATAAGGAAAATAAAAGCCAAATTTTCCTGCGTTATCTGTTAACCAGCTTGATAACTTTGCCATAGGGCCTGTTTTATCATATTCCCATGGCTCTAATTGCAGCTTTTCTCCGTTTAACAGGTTTTCAGCATAAACATCAATATCCGTTCCCCAATGATGTCGGCTTGTACCTGGTAAGGCTGAAAACAGCAAAATAGCGTGGATAATTTCAATATCAGTCAATTGGCTGATGTTTACAGTTTCACCTATTGCGTTTTTAATGGCAGTTTTACCTGTAAATTTGTTATTCCAAATAAGTAACTGTCGCTCAAATGACCGATAGCCACTAGCAATTTTCAATTCTATATCAGCCTGAGCAGCAGCTTTACTAAGGGCTAAAAAGTCATTGAGCATTAGTTGATGAATACCCAGTTTTTTGCTGTTCATTTCGGGCTCAAAAAAATAAATGTGTTGTTCTGTTAAGCCAAGCACCTGTGCTGCTATATCACCAGTTAATATTTGACTAGCGCTATTGTCATTTCTCATTTTTTACTTTTCATCTTTGAGTAATACTTGTTGTAAACAAGCATAATATATATCACAAAGTTTATCTAAATCATCACAAACGACAGATTCATTCACTTGATGTATGGTTGCATTACAAGGACCTAATTCAATCACTTTGGCACCAGTTGGCGCTATAAATCGTCCGTCAGAGGTGCCGCCAGAGGTTGAAAGTTGTGGTTTTGATCCAGTCACAGAACTTACGGCATCAGTAACTGATGTTAAAAAGTCACCTGCTTTATTTTTAAGCTCTGTAATAAAAGGTTTTCCATTGAAAGTCCATTTAATGTCGTAGTCTAATTGATGTTTATTAAGTATTGATTCAACTTGTTCAACAATGATTTGATCTGTTAATTCTGTGCTGTACCGTAAATTAAATAAGGCGTTTAAGTGGCCTGGCACAACGTTAGTTGCACCTGTACCTGAGTTTATATTTGATAGTTGAAAACTGGTAGCAGGAAAATATTCATTGCCGTGATCCCAATGAAATTGGCTTAATTCAGCCAAGGCAGGCATTGCCATATGAATTGGATTAATAACGTGTTCAGGGTAGGCGACATGACCTTGTTTACCTTTTATATCAACTTCAGCTGAAATAGAACCACGGCGGCCATTTTTTATGATATCGCCCACGGTATTTGTACTTGAAGGCTCACCAACAATACAATAAGTAATTTTTTCATTACGTGCTTCTAGCGTGTCAATAACACGTGTTGTGCCATTAATAAAAGGGCCTTCTTCATCGCTGGTGATTAAATAGGTAATAGCACCATCATAGTTTGGGTGATCGTTAACAAAACGCTCTGTTGCAACAATCATTGCGGCTAAGCTGCCTTTCATATCCGCAGCACCACGACCATAAAGTACGCCATCTATTACCGTGGGTTCAAAAGGAGGTGTATGCCAGAGTTCTAGATTACCCGCAGGCACTACATCAGTATGACCAGCAAAACAAAATACAGGGGCATTTGTGTCAGGTGTGTTTTCATTGCCATTTCGTCTTGACCATAAGTTTGTGGTGTCTTCAAACATCATAGTCTCGTTAGTAAAACCAAGTTTTTCTAATCGATTTTTCATTAACGCTTGGCAGCCTGCGTCTTCAGGTGTCACTGAGGGGCGAGACATTAAATCTATTGCTAGTTTGATTACATCACTAGTGTGTGTTGACATATAAACCCTTAAAGTATGGAAAATTAATTTGAATGAGCATGAACTAGATGGCGTTATTGAAAATATTTTGGTAAATATCTGCTTTAAATCCTAAATAGAGTTGTTGGCTTTCATTATTTGAATTAGGTTGATTTTTTGTTTCAATCAGCAATAAAGGACGTTTTAACAAAGTAGGTTGTGCTAGTACTTGTTCAAATACAATTTCATCAGTTAGATTGTTTTTTATGTCATCACTTAAATTTCTGAAGGTTGTACTGCGTTTATTTAGTAATATATTCCAATCACTTAATTGCACAAAAAGGGTAAGCAGCTCTTTTGTTAAAGGCTGTTTTTTAAAGTCGTAAAATTCATGTGAAATATTATTTGCTACAAGCCATTTTATTGATTTTTTGACGGTATCGCAGTTGTTGATCCCATACAGGGTAATATTTTTGCTCATATTGATTACTTGTTCTATATCTGAGTTGTTAGCTAGTAAAGAACACTACTATAACCATTTTTTGATATTAACTCTAGCAAGGCTTAACGTTTTAGTGAGGGCAGAGATGTCCACAAAACCTGTGGACATCTCTGTGTGTAATCGTGAAATCAATACTTAATTTATTGATTTTTAACTATATATTACTATGTTTGTTTTTTGTCAATTTAAAATATTGGTTATTGTGTTGCTTGAATGGCAGTTATTGCAATAGTGTAAACAATATCATCAACTAAAGCGCCTCGTGATAAATCATTCACAGGCTTATTCATACCTTGTAGCATTGGCCCAATACTAACTAAATCGGCTGAACGTTGTACTGCTTTATAAGTTGTGTTTCCTGTATTGAGATCAGGGAAAATAAATACGGTTGCTTTACCCGCCACAGGGCTATTAGGTGCTTTTTTCTTGGCAACATTTTCCATAATTGCTGCATCGTATTGTAAAGGCCCATCAATAATTAAATCAGGTCTTTTTTCTTGGGCTAATTTTGTTGCTTTTGTTACTTTTTCAACATCAGCGCCATGGCCAGAGCTACCAGTGCTGTAACTGATCATAGCAACCCGTGGTGGTATGCCAAAAGCTGTTGCGGAATCCGCTGATTGTATAGCAATATCGGCCAGTTCTTCAGCATTGGGTTCTGGGTTAATCGCACAATCACCATACACAAGTACTTGATCGGGTAATAGCATAAAAAAGATAGAAGACACTAACGAACTACCAGGTGCGGTTTTTATCAACTGTAAAGCTGGTCTTATTGTGTTGGCCGTTGTATTTACAGCACCAGAGACTAGGCCGTCTACTTGACCAAGCTTAAGCATCATAGTTGCTAGCATTACGTTATCTTGTAATAACTCTTTAGCAATAACTTCTGTTACGCCTTTGTTTTTACGTAATTCAACCAGTGGGTTAATGTAATTATCACGAATATTATCAGGATCAGTTATTAATAAACCCTCAGGTAAATGAATACCTTGATGCTCCGCAATACGTAAAATTTCTTCTTTATTACCGATTAATTGACAGCGTGCAATATTACGTTCACAACAAATAGCAGCGGCTTTAATTGTACGTATATCAGTACCTTCAGGTAACACTATAAGTTTATTGGCTTGTCTGGCAAGTTCTGTTAATTTGTGCCTGAATGCAGGCGGCGATAATAAGTAATTTGATTCAACTTTAGCTGAAAGCTGAGTGATCCAGTCTTTTGATAAATTATCTGCAACATGTTGTTTTACTTTTTCATGACGTTGAATGTCGTCTTGTGGAATTTCAGGGTTAAAATTCATAATATGACGTGATGTTTGCCATGTGTCCCAAGGAACAGAAAGTACAGGTAAACCAGAATCAAGTGCTTGTTGACATAATTCCCACACTTGTTTTGATGGTTCATAACCATTGGTTAGTATTAACGCCCCTAATTTCGTACCGTTTAAGGCAGACAGGCAAGTGGCAATGATAATATCAGTGCGATCGCCAGGGGTTACAATTAATCGACCGGGTACTAAATAACTAACTAAGTTGCTAACACTGCGGGCACAAAAAGCAACACTACGAAAACGTCTGTGTTCCATTTCGCCTTCGTTAATTATTTTCGCTTCAAGATAATTGCTAATGTCTTTAATTCTTGGCGCAACAAGATCCATTTCCCAAGTGATGGCACCTAATAAATTAAAGTTTTTACTTTTGAAAATAGGTAACTCTTGCCAAACGGTTATATCAAAATTTGTATTAATATCTTCTTCCCGTGGTAATAAGCCAAATTCATCTTGATCTGGAGAATTTAATTTATTGAGAATACAGCCTAATAAATGCTTATTTTTAGTACCACCATATGTTTCAGCACTAACCTCTAGTCTTTCTTCAAATTCTTTGGCTGAATCATTGCCTGGTACTGCAACTAGCACAATATCAGCACAAAGTGTTCTTGCAACATCGCGGTTTATTCTGCCAGCGTACGGTTGTCTGGTTGTGGGAACAAGTCCTTCAATAATAACCACTTCTTGATCTTTGTTAAAATCATCAAAGTTGGCCACAATTTCTTCTAGTACAATATCATGTTCGCCTTTTGCCATTTTTTCTTCAAAATAGTTTAAAGAAATACAGCGACTATTTTGAGAAAGGCTAATAGCCTCAATGGTTTTATTCTTTTTGGCTAAAGTGTTTCTTGAGGGTTGGCTAATGGGTTTAAAATGACCCACTTTAATCCCTTTTTGTTCACAAGTGTGCAATAAACCAAGTGCTACACTGGTTAAACCAACACCAGAACCAACAGGGATTAGCATAATACGATGAGATTGGTTTGGAGCTGTATTGACATTACTTGATTGTGTACTTTTTGACATGCTTACGTCTCTTTTATTCTGTATAGTATTTTATCAGTGCTAAGTTTATTTAACACATATTTTAGTTAACACATAGTGTTGCGCAGATGTTGAATTTAGTTAGCGTTAAGTAGTTGCGCTGACTGCTGTGCAATAACTAATTCTTCATTAGTTGAAATTACCCAACAAGGCCTTGATGATTTTGTTGTGATATTGCCATTAGCACCAAAACGGGCAGCTTGGTTGCTTTTATCACAAATCTGAAAATTTAATAAACTGAGCTGATTAATTATTTGCTCTCTTACCCACGATGAATTTTCACCAATACCGCCAGTAAAAATTAAGCCATCTAATTGGTTTAAACTTGCGCTGAAAGAGGCAATACTTTTAGCTATACGGTAACAAAAAACATTCAATGCTAATTTGGCTAGTTTTGATTCAGGATTATTGTTATCTAACATGGCTGTTTCTAACGTTCTACAGTCATTACTTAATTGTGATACGCCTAATAAACCACTTTTTTTGTTTAATAGTGTATCAACTTGTTCAAGTGTGTAACCAAGGCGTTCAACCAAATGGAAAACTATGCCAGCATCAATATCACCACAACGAGTTCCCATCATAACGCCTTCAAGCGGGGTCATACCCATGCTGGTATCAACACTTTTGCCATTTTTAATCACAGTAACGCTACAACCATTGCCCAAATGAGCACTGATTAAATTGCACTCGTGAATTGGCTTATTAATTATTTTTGCCACTTGGTTAGCAACAAAATAGTGGCTAGTACCATGAAAGCCGTAGCGTCTAATGGCGTGTTCGTTGTACAGAGCGTAAGGGATACCATACAAATAAGCTTTTTCTGGCATACTTTGATGAAAAGCGGTATCAAACACTGCTATTTGCGGTAATGTAGGAAAAGCTTGTTGGCATGCATTGATTCCTATTAAGTTAGCGGGATTATGCAGTGGTGCAAGCTTGGCAAGATCTTCAATAGTGTTTTTAACATCATCATTAATTAAAGTGGGTTCAGAGTAGAGTTCGCCGCCATGAACAACCCGATGCCCAACAGCGCAAATATTTTGCACAATATTCAATGTGTTCAATTGATTTACTAGGGTTTTAAGGGCTTCTTGGTGATTGTAAGGTGAACCTAAGGCATCGGTTTTAGTTGTCAATTTTTCATTATCAATTTTGTGTTTAATTTTAATGCTAGCATTAGGCGTAGTTAAGCACTCAGCTAATCCTGATAATAAAGTAGTTCCTAATTCTGGTTGTATTAAAGAAAACTTTAATGAAGAGCTGCCACAGTTAATTACCAGAATAGTGAGCGTATTTTGTGTTTTAGACGAAGGAAGGGAATTCTTCATACTTTAAATAATGCCTTAAAAAATAGATAATAAAAATAATCAATATATCGTCATTATAACGGTTAGTTAATGAAAAAAGTTGATACAAGGCAAAATATATATTAAATATATTATTACTTTTTTGAGTTACTTTTCCCTGTTGTTGTTTAATGCTATAGTTAATTTATGAACTTATCTGTTGTAGAACTCATTAAGCTAGGCCAAAGATATTGTAAGCTTTGGCCAGAAAAAGCTGAATTATCAAGGTATTTTGCTGACTATCGAGCTGTGCAAAGTGCTCGTTTTGTTTGTCGTTATTTTCCTGCACTTGCATTATTTACTGTGGTAATGCAGCTTTATTTTGCATCAGGTTTTTTTACAGGTTCTGGCGAGATAAATAAGGCGATAAATGCTTTACCTAAGGCATTAGTTTATGGGGTTTTTCTGTTATCAATACCCGTGCAAGCATTGGTAATTTTAGGGGTGAAAGCAGATAAGTATTTACCGCCTTCATTAGCATCGTGGTATCGCAGTGGGTTAGAAAAAGCCAAAGCACAAGGTGGCGAAAATAAACTAACCAACCTAAGTGTTTCTAACCCCAAATTTATTGATTTAGCCCAGTTATTACAACTCACTTTTTCTTCTCGAAATATTTAGAATATATTATTAAAAAACCTCAAGATGTAAAGCTTATCTCTTGAGGTTTTGTTGTTTTATCATTGTATAAATGATCATGAATATATTAGCGTTATTTTTTTTGGTACAAACGTAAAACAAAAGCAGCCTGACAAGTAAACTGTGTCATGCATTTAATTTGTGAAATTAATTCTTTAGATGCTTTAAAAGCAAAAGGCGTCATGGCAAGTAAATTTAATATATCATCACTACTGTTAAAGTGCATTGGATAGGTTAATTTATGTTCTTCAATGAGTGTTAAATTTTTAATAGGGCTTTTATTGGTGTTGTGCTCATTAGCTTGCTTATAAATAAGTTGCTTTAATTCGAGCAGGTGTTGCTCAGCAGGTGTTACCGTTAAAAGAAAGCCATTTTTTACCAGTAATCGCGTGAATTCATTGTCTAAAATTGGTGCATAAACTGATATTAGCCAACCAAAGTAGCTATCTGCAAAACTTAATTTGGATAATGTGCCAACACTAAAATGACAGTTTTTATAACGCTTCGCTGCAATTTTTATTGTTTCTTTGGCAATATCAACACCATAAACCTGATTTGTAATGGTTTTATGTTGATGTGTATAGAAACCTTCACCACAGCCAGCATCAAGTAATGGTGCATTTTGTTCGCCATACTGTTGGTATAATTCAAGCATTTTATCAACCAGTGGCTGATAAAAACCCTTATCAAGAAATGCACGCCTAGCATTAACCATATTTTTATTGTCTCCAGGTGCTTTAGAGTGTTTAAATTGCACTGGAAGTAAATTTACATAGCCTTGTTTTGCCTGATCAAAGCTATGATTATTTATACAACGGTAAGTTTTGTCAGTAAGCGTTAAAGCTTGTTGACAAAGAGGACAAATATAATGTTCCAATTGAGACATAATTTACCTGTAGAGCTAACCGTTAAAAGTTGACCAAATAGGCGCATGATCAGAGGGTTTTTCAATACCACGTAATTCGTAATCAATATCTGACTCTATGCATTGTTCACTCAAACTTTTTGTTGCTAGAACTACGTCAATACGTAAGCCACGGTTATCGTCAAACCCCCGAGAGCGGTAATCAAACCATGAATATTTTTCGCCAAGATCAGGATGTAGTTGTCTGAAAGTATCAATAAACCCCCAATCCATTAATGTTGACAACCATTCACGCTCTTCTAATTGAAACGAACATTTCCCTGTTTTCAACCAACGCTTACGATTTACTTCACCAATACCAATATCTAAATCAAGCGGAGAAATATTAATATCTCCCATGACAATAATTTTTTCATCTTTTGTATGATGTTCGTTTAAATATGTCATTAAATCTTTATAAAATTGTCGTTTATAAGGATATTTGGTTTCATGATTAATATTGTCGCCTTGAGGGAAATAACCATTTAACACGGTAATTTTTTCGCCTTTATTATTGGTTGTTTCTACCATAATCATACGACGCTGAGCTTCGTCATCATCAGTAGGGAAGCCTTTTTGCACCTTTACAGCCTCTTTTTTACATAACATAGCAACACCGTAATGTGCTTTTTGCCCATGAAAATAAACGTGATAACCCATGGCTTCAACCGCTTCTAATGGAAACATTTCATCGTGCACTTTAATTTCTTGTAGGCCAATAATATCAGGCTGATGCTTATCAATAATTGCTTGTAGTTGGTGTAGGCGAGCGCGAAGCCCATTTATATTAAAAGAGATAATTTTCATAATGTAAACTCAAAGAAGACTTAAAAATTTGTTTGCCATGCTACCAGAAACCTAGTTAAAAAACTCTAGTTATTACCAGTAACTTAGGGTTGCATCAATTCTTTTAAATTTATCGGAACTGACAGACAAAGAACTTAATAGCATTGCTTTTATTAACATGATTAATTGGACTAAAAATAATTTTAAAAAAAACTTAAAGTTTTAATACTTGATGTCGATAACTTATTTAGTGGTTGAAGTATAAACTAAGAGAATGTTCCTTTGCCTGTAAATGTAGTCAATGACACAGTTAACAATAACACGGTAACCTCACAACCTTTGTTGCATGAATTGCAATTAGGTGAGCGGTTAAACCAATGTGTTCATGAGTCAAGACGCTCAGACTTTGCATTAATGCTAGCGATGCTTTGTGATGATGTTAGGGAACAGAGTCAATTTATTTTACCTAAATCTTCACCTATTGATGGCACATCAACAGATAAAGCATTAACTAATAACCAAACGTTAAGAAAGCACTTTGACTTGCCTGAAAAAGCACCTTTATCATTAAAAAATATGGAGCAAGTAGAGCAATATAACCAAGGACAATTGATAGCAGACAATGATTTATTATCATTGCATTTAGCTAATGCTCTATCACCTAAACCCCTCGCTTTTCGTGATGAATACAACCATATTCCTACCAATGTTCTTAGCAATACCAGCGTAGTTTGCCAAAAAAAGCATACAAACACTGAAAAAGAAGTGCTTAATAAACCTTTAAACATGAATGTAGACGGTTGGTTGAAATCTATTCAAAATTCTGTGGTTGAATCAAAATTGGTTGATGCAGCGGCATAGCAACTGTATTCATTAGTTTAATTAAGCTACCGCAACACTATTTACCCGCAACACTGCTTATATTTTTTTCCTTTTTTTAGTGACCAAGCGGTTGCATACAGGTTACAAGGACAAAGATCTTTACGCTTTATTTTTGTCAGTTCGCTGTGCTTGATAATATTTCCGTCCAGATAACGCCAATGTAGGTTGTGACCGTCTGTATCTTCAATATTAGCTTCTAAGACAAAACGAGAGTTTTCTCTTAATTCAAATAAGGTGTTTTCGGTAATGTAAAAGGCTGAAAATTCAACAAACTGTTCAGAAGAATTTGGCTTTGTGATGCAAATTATCTTTTCGTTTGAACTCGCTGAATGTATTTTTAGAGCAATCCATTTACAAGAATCTCCCCACGCTTTAATCTCTTTTACTGATTGCGATGATTGACTATTTTTAGCATAAGTATCGAAAATATATTGGTTATTGCCACTTGCGTAAGCACTAAATCGAGAACGCATTAATTGCTCTGGTGTTTGAGGGAATACGCGCGGAGTTTTTTCACTATTAATATAAGGTAAACAACAATTTTCAAAGGTGGCATTAGCGCCACAAAAACATTTATTTTTGATTGTCATAGGTAATTATTGATATGGCTAATTTCGCGATAGTATTTTGCTATTATTAATCTGCACTTTAACATAAAACACTTTATTGAAAAAAGAATACTGTTTATCGCATAAAGATGGTAATTGGTGGTTTTCCCTTACACTTTACTATAAAACTAAAATATTCTATTAAGCTATGTGTATTGATCATAATAGCTATGATGAGTATAACTATGAATATTCAAATAAACTCAATTTTTTATTATGCATAATATTATGTATTAATTGGGTTCAATTATTCTTCTCAAATTAAGAGACTATAAATTTATGAAATTAAAATTAATAGCCGCCGCTTTATGTATTTCCTTAGTTGCTTGCGTAAACACACAAGAAACTCTACAAACAAGTGCTAAACCTTTAACAACATTTGCGACTGTTATACCTGCTGATGATATAGCACCAGTACAAAACAACGACCAACAGATTACGCTAGAACAGATTATGGCAGATCCCGATTGGTTTGGCCGTGCACCAGAGTTATGGTATTGGGGAGATGATAGTAATACTGTTTTTTACAAGCAAAAACGGTTGGGCAATCCATTAAAAGACTTATGGGTTAAAAAATTAAATTCAGCAGATACTAAGCAAGCGCAACAGGTAAGTTTAGACAATTTACATGTTGCTTCTGATGACAATGCTCAACGTAATAAAGATAATAGCCATGAAGTTTATGTTTTTGAGGGCAACGTTTTTGTTAAAAATCTTGCTAACAAATCAGTTAAACAAATTACTTACACGTCAGCCATTGAAACAGACGCACTGTTTTTAACAAATGGAAATATTGCTTACAGAGTAGACAATATTTTTTACAGCCATGATTTAACAACAGGGCAGGTAATTGAATTAGCCAATTTACAAATGTCTGAAAAACCGCAAGGTACACAAGTACCAGAAAGCTATTTAGCCAAAGAACAACACAAACTCATTAAATATATTGCCTTACAACAACGTAATAGTGAATTAAAAGCACAGCAGATAAAAACATTGACTGAAAACAATAACACTATTACCAATACTCAGTATTACTTTGGTAAAGATAACCGTGTTAGTCATGCTAGTTTATCACCCGCAGGAGACAAACTATTAGTGAGTATCACTTCTGCAGACTCCAGCCGTGATGAATCAGATATTATGCCTAATTACATCACTAAAGATGGTGTTATTAAAGCTGAAAAAGTACGTGCTCGCGTTGCTGATAATCGTCAATATAAAGAAGAAATTTTTATTATTGATTTAACCAAAGGTGAGAAGTCGGCATTAAGTTATGAAACTTTACCCGATTTTGATACCGATGTTTTAGCATCAGTAAAACGAGAAAATTATAAACGTGAAGGTAAAAAATACATAAGTGAAAAACAACCTCGAAACATTCATTTATTACAAATGAGGTACCCTGTTAAATGGAATGAAGATGGAAGCCAAGTTGCCTTAATGTTAGAAGCATGGGATAACAAAACCCGTTGGTTAACAACGGTTGACTTTGCCAACAACAAATTAGTAAACCAGCATAAACTGTACGATGATGCCTGGATTAACTATTCAATGAATGAATTTGATTGGGTTGGTAATGATGCGCTTTATTACCTTTCTGAAGAAACAGGGTATTCACATCTTTATTATAAAGCGCTGAATAGCAAGAAAGCTCAGCAACTTACTTCGGGTAAATTTGAAGTGAGTAATGTAACGTTAACACAAGACCAACAACGTTTTATATTTAAGGCGAATAAAAAGCACCCAGGTATTTATGAAATATATCAAGTTGATTTAGCAAAAGATTTAATTGTGTTAACAGACTTGGGTGGTAAAAATAATTATGCATTAAGCCCTGATGAATCTAAATTGCTTATTGAGCATTCTAGTTTAACCATGCCACCAGAGCTATATGTTCAATCCTTAAATGGAAATGCGCAAGCGACTCAAATTACCTTTACAGTATCTGACCAATTTAAATCACTTCCGTGGGTTGCACCAAGTATTGTGGCTATTCCATCTTCTCACCAAGAAGAACCAATATATTCCCGCGTTTATCTACCACACAATTTTGATAAGAAGAAAGAAAAAAATCGTGCTGTCATGTTTACTCACGGAGCAGGGTATTTACAAAATTCTCACCTTGGTTGGTCAGGTTATTTTCGTGAATTTATGTTCCATTCTATGTTAGTACAACAGGGGTATGTTGTTATCGATATGGATTATCGTGCATCAGCTGGTTACGGTAGAGATTGGCGCACAAGTATATATCGTCATATGGGTAAGGTAGAAGTTGAAGACATGCGTGATGGTGTAAACTGGATTGTTGAAAATGCCAATGTTGACCCAAAACGTGTAGGTACTTACGGTGGCTCTTATGGCGGGTTTTTAACGTTAATGTCAATGTTTACCGACCCAACGTTATTTGAATCTGGCTCTGCCATTCGTTTGGTGTCTGATTGGGCTTATTACAATCATGGTTATACTTCAAACATACTGAATACACCAGAAGATGATGCTATCGCCTATGAGCGCAGCTCACCTATATATTTTGCACAAGGTTTAGCTAAGCCGCTATTGATTAACGCGCCAATGGTAGATGATAATGTGTTTTTTGAAGACACTGTGCGTTTAGTTCAGCGTTTAATTGAATTAGAAAAACAAGATTTTGAAACGGCTATTTACCCTGTAGAACCGCATGGCTTTGTTCAACCAAGTTCATGGTTAAATGAATATCGCCGTATTTATAAATTGTTTGAAAATACGCTTTAAATAGTCATTAAAAACAGGTTACTCAAACAGACAATAAACACATTTTGGGCAAGTACTGGTTAAACTCTGTACTTGCCCCGTTTATTAATAAAATTCAGTTCGGTTTGAACTTGTTATTTCTTTATATAAAAAACACAGCGCGTTTAATGCTTGCGCTTGTGTGCCTTTAGCAACATCTCGGGTGTTGACCAAATGATTTAAAAATAACTCAACTTCGGTATCTCCCATCGAACTAGGGTGGCGCATATTATGAAAGCGAATAAACGCAGCAATCCAGAATAAATATGCTTCAATAGTGTGCTTGGCATAACGTTTTTTATAAAAATAACCTTTGTTGTTACGCCCCAAAACGGCTTGTAATAATGTTATTGGACAAAACAAAGTTTACTGTCTATACATAAGGGCTATCCACTTAGCCCGACCTATGTCAATATGTAGTAATGCTACAGGATTCAAATTTACTTAAATCGGGTATTGATTACCCCAACAACTGGAACCAATTCATAGATTGGTTTCATA
>NZ_JBHFOM010000056.1:0-28645 GCF_053543955.1 Colwellia sp. E150_009 | reverse complement strand
GAATTTACATAGAACAACTATGCTACATTCCTTGCGCCGCGATCAAAAAGCATTTAATTCGAACAAAATTTAAACATGAAAGGTCAACAGAACCTAAACAATATAATAAACATTTATGGAGAAAAATATGCGTTCAATCATCACTATTATAGCCGTTACCTCTTTATTAGTTGGGTGTGGTTCTACTGGCAAAAATAACTCACAAAGCGTCATAACAAATTTAGAAAATAAACTTGCACAAGAAAAAACAACTAACAATCAACTTTTTAATGAAAATCGTGTACTTAAATTAGATATAGAAAAATTGAACGGGGTAGTTTCAGTACTAGACACAGAAAAAGAGTCAAGAGTAAAAGAGTCATCTATTTTAAGAAACCAAGTTCGTAAATTCGTTCAAAATCAAATTAGTACCTTAAAAGAGTTTTTGGTTGAAGGTGACTTGTTAGATTATATTGGAGGGGAACTTGTTCAACGAAATAATATTGAAAAAAGCCCAATGACACTTGTTGATCTAAACAATAGAATCAATAGTGCTGGCGTACTTACTGGATTAGGTGCCTATGTAAATGCTCCGTCAGACGTAAAAGTAAAAGTTTTACGTTATATCGAAAGTAACTTAGTTGTCGTTTGGGAAAGTAATCCGATAAAATTATACAAATTAGGTTTAACTAAACATCAGTTTGTAAATTCTGTCAGTGTTGAAAAAGGTGATGTTATTGCTTACGAATTTAAACGCAATGTCGGTGTTGGTTACTCAGAAGGTACGGCTGATACTCGATACTCTTTAAACCCTTTAGCCTTAGGTGAAAGTATTCACGTAAGTGCATTAACTGGTTCTAACAACAAACGTGCATTCTCTATAGGTGTTTATGGCTTACTAAACCAGTAGAAGTGACTAATTTAGCCTTAGCTAACAATGAATGATTAGTGTAGCTAAGGTACTTATCTTCAATTATTCCTTTTAACATAACACCCAAAAAATAACGCCTTTATGGGATCATCTCTTTAGTACACCCTGGGTTAGTAATCGAAATAGTACCCGCAAATGCGCACATACACTTGCTGGTACTATTTAAGGCTGGAAAGTTAGCAATCATCACCGTTGAGGAGCCTGGCATCCATGGTGCGGGAATAACTGGAGTGCATGGCATTGGCGTTAATACACCTAATGCCGCAGCAGTTGCCGCAGCTACAGCAGGATTAGCTGGCGATTTACACATTCCAAAAGGCAATATATTCACAAACGGTTTGTTGTCCATAATATTGGCAGCTGGCGTATTTTCAGTAATAACCCTATTGACAGGTAAAACTATTAATGAGCTAGGTGCAAATCCCATAGTGCACATTAAACTAGCACCCATTTTCACTTGAAATGGCATATAAAGCTCCTTTCACTCTTATAACAGTTATATTTACGTTTAAACTCAAATTCACTAAAAGCACACTAGGAATATATTTTTCTTAACATCACACAATAATTACCTATTGGTGAGTAGCGTACATGTTCTTAACAAGGGTATTATGTATCTAAAATTATGAAATTGAATTCAGGTTAAATAATTTTAAAATTCAAAGCATTATTTTCTTTATTGATGGCACAAAAATCTGTTGCTGATTTTTGATAATAAATATTATTAATCCCTTGAAAAAACTCCTCCCTTTGGTTGCTTTCTAAGCTAGCCAAAAAAACATCAAGCACTCTAGGGTCATAAAATCTAAATACCATGTTTCTGCCTTCAGGTGATTTAACGCGTAATAGCTTACGGATCTGTTTTTTAAATGCTTTAAAGTCTAATGCCGATTGTACAAAAATATTCCAATTGTTATTCCAACCTTGAGAAATCAACCAATCAGTAAATGTTGATTCACGATCAAGTAATACCATATAAGGTGCTACTTCTTGAATATCTGCTTCGAGTGCCCCACTCCATAAACAAACACTTTGAGGTTCCCAATCATATATTTTAAAACGCAGTTCAGGGCAAGCAGCGCCATCTATTACAGCATAGATATTTGACTCTACTGAAAACAAGTTTTCTTTAATTTTGTCAATTGTTTGATTATCTAGCATCTAATTACCTTCTTTTTAATATCTTACACATTACTATGCAATTAGCCTATTTTTTTGCTTTCTCACATTCTTCACAAAATGGCGTACCACTTTCAGCTGCTTGCTGCATAACCTTTGCACGAGGGCTATATTCTGTGGCTTTAACGGGCTTAATTTTTATCTTTTCACTTTCAACATTTTTTCCTTTAGGTGAATCGGCTTTACCAGGCGCGCTAGCATTGTCAGCTTCTAATGCTTTCTCAGCAGCATCAGGCGACTCTGGTGAACTTGGGCTACTAGGGTTTGCTGAGCTAGCTGAGCCACCACTATTAATTTTAACCATAGGGCCACTAATATCAATTCCCCCAGGACCTATTGCAATAAAGCTTGCACCAGCTTTTATACTAATACTCATGCCCGCTTCGAGATTTAGATTCATCCCTGCTTTAATGTCAATATCTTGCCCACTTTTCACACCATATTTAGAGCCAGCTTCAAGTTTAATAGAACTCCCCGCTTTTAAGCTTTCACTTCCTTCAATAGCTTGATTTCTATTTCCACCAATAGTGTAGTTCTCATCTCCCGCAGTTTGCTGATTTACATTGGCTTCATATTGATTATGCACATCGCCTGTAACACCTGTTAAAGCATCGCCTTCAACCAGGTAATTATCATTTTCTTTAATCAATTCAAAACGATTTTTTTCAACATGAATATGCAATTCATTACCTATCCATTCATATTGATTGTTTTTAACCCTAATATCTTGATTTCGTTCTGCATGGATAAATATTTGTTCTTCACCTTTTTTATCTTCTACACGAAACTCATTAAACCCCGCTCCACCTTTACTCGACCGCGACTTCATACCTGAAATTGTGGCATTTTCTGGCAACTTATATGGCGGCATTGTTGAACCATTATAAACACTACCAATAATAATCGGTTTATCTGGATCGCCATGTAAAAAATCAACTAAAACTTCTTGGCCTATCCGTGGAATTTGCATAGTCCCCCACCCTTTACCAGCCCAGTTTTGAGAAACACGAATCCAACATGAACTTTTTTCGTCTGCCTCACCGTATCTATCCCAATGAAAGAGTACTTTTACACGACCATACTTATCAGTCCAAATTTCTTCACCTGATTTACCAACGACCATGGCTGTTTGTGGTCCTGTTATTTTGGGTTTTATCGCTGATACTTGAGGTCGGTAAATAGCATTAGCTGGTATTGCTGTATATTTACAAGTATACAATTCAGGTTCTTCGGTTGTGGTTGTGGTGGCAATAAAATGATCAGATTTTAATGTACACGAAAAAGCTGTTATTAAGTATTTACTATTTTGATCTTCTCGATGATGATCAACTAAATCAAACTGTGCACCTGCAAATAAACTGCGATGATTACCCGCGCACGTTTTTACATCATATAAAGCATTTTCTTTTTCCATTAATATTTTTGTGTAATCAGTCCCTTTTGCTTTTTCTGAGTATTTCCCTGGATATTTAAACTTTTTCAGCGCAGATAAAGAGGATGTTTTAGGGTCTAAGGTAATAGAATCAAGACTTTTTGATGGCATAGTAAAATCATAATCAGTCAAACTAACACCACCTGTACGGAGTTTTCTAAAGCTTTTCCATACGGTTATTCCTTCTAACTCATTATGATAACTAGTCTCTTCTTTATCAAAATAAGGTATCTCTCCACACTCAGGTAATACAGAACTGTCATCAACTAATACTAAAATATGTTTACCATTAGCATGAATAAAATAAAAATAAATACCTTCTTGTTCCATTATTCTTGAAACAAAATTAAAATCACTTTCATTATACTGAACAACATAATCCTGTACACTATAACTACTCGTCAGCTTATTTTCATAATCAGAAAAACCAAGCTCGTCAAAAACTGATTTAATAATGTCAGGATAACTCACATCTTGAAAAATCCGACAATTCTCACTTAAGGTTAACAACCAGAACCAAGGCCTTATAATTGCCCCATAACAACTGTTTTTATCAATATTTTCTTTTTGAAAAAACTCAGTTATTATGCCATTAAAATATCGACTATCTTCTTGAGTTTCGAGCCGAAGGGTAACATTTTGGCCTAAAAGATCATCTAAAGCGATATCGTCATTATCACTCAATAATTCAACATCTATGGAAAAAGGCTTACCGAGTTCCTCGTGTATTTCAGCTTTACGTAATATTAATTCGTCATCACCTAAAGGCGTGGAAATGGCAACTAAACGCTCTTGTTCTAGCATTTTCTATATCCTTTAAATTACCCAATGGAATATTCTGTTAAAAAAGAAAAACAGCTACATCTGTCATTTTTTATATATTTTCAATATGATGAAAGTTGCTATTTTAATAATAGACATAAACTTTTCTTTTGTAGAAATAAATTAAAATTCAATCATCTTTTTTAAATATTTTTTGCTTTAATATTTTTTTTGTATTAAATTCATTATGCATAACTATTATAATTAAAAGCAAAGGATTTTTTCACGATGAATTATGACGAACTAATTAGTTCCGAAGTTTCAGTCAATGATGTTTGCGGAGTCAACCTTGAGGATGATTCAGGTTTTCAAAATTTCTTTTTTGAATCAGAAGGTACACCAGAAAGATTTGACGGACAAACTACTACTCCTGCAGAACCGCCAGATTGGCGTTCCGTCAAAAAAAACGCACTTACATTTCTTGAAAAAACCCATGATCTAAAACTAATTTCCATCCTCTCCCAAGCTGTTCTCAATACCGAAGGTATTATTAAATTTGAAGAATGCCTTCGTGGTCTCGCTAAGTTAATTTCAAATCATTGGAAAGAACTCTACCCTCCTCTCGATGAAGATGATGGTGATCCAATGGAACGTATTTCCGCATTAGGGCATTTAACAGACAAAGCTTTTATCATAAACGTGCTTAAAACCACCCCTATTATTAATTCAAAAGTGCTCGGTAACATCTCACTACAACTAATAGATAGAGCGGCAGATCCTTCAACTAAAAAAACAGACGCAGATCTTGAAATCACACAGGTTAAAGGAGGCTTCAAAGACAGTAATAGTGATGAATTACTTGCTACCTATAATGCAACCACGCAATGTGTTTCACATCTAAATACTATAGATCAAGCCTTTATAGAAAATGCCAGTAATGAGTACAATGTTAATTTTGATGTCACTATTGAAGTATTAACCCATTTAGCTGCAACGATTAAAAAATATGGAAACATTAGTACCGAGGTAGTTGAAACTAGCACAGATATTTCAGATACAACAAGTTCAGCTGTAAATAACGACACTCCCACAGTTAATCAAAATATATCAAGTGAGCCAAAAATGAATAATCAGGCTTTCGACAGTAGTAATATGAAATTATCATCTCGTCAAGATGTTGAACGTTGTTTTGATTTAATATGTGCCTATTACGAAGAGTTCGAACCTTCAAGCCCTATTCCTATCTTAATAAAACGTTCACAAAAACTGGTTAACCTAGATTTTCTTGAAATCGTCAAAGACATATTTCCAGATGCATTAGATCAGGTACATAAATTAGGTGGTATTTCAGAGAGTGATGCTGAAACAGATAAAGAGTCAAGTTCTAGTTCATCTGGAAGTTCTTGGTAAAAAGTGGTGGGAACATAAGACAAACCTAAATTCAGTATCTATACTGAATACTTATCAATTCGATTAATAATAAAAGAGCAGGAGAACTAACGTGGCAAGTGGTCAAAAATTTATCGGGCGCAATAGAGCCCCACGTGTACAGATCGATTACGATGTTGAACTATACGGTGCAGAGAAAAAAGTCCAAATTCCTTTCGTTATGGGTGTCATGGCTGATTTAAGTGGTAATCCAGAAGAACCTTTAGCACCAATTTCTGAACGAAAAATATTAGAAATTGATGTTGATAACTTTGATGACCGTTTAAAGGCGTCAAAACCTAGAATACAAATGACTGTGCCAAACACCCTCACTGGCGAAGGCAACTTAGCAGTAGAAATGAACTTTGAAAGTATGGATGACTTTTCACCTGAAGCTATAGCTAAAAAAACAGATGGTCTAAAACAATTATTAGAAGCCCGAACGCAATTAGCGAACCTAGTAACTTATATGGACGGTAAAGAAGGGGCTGAAGAATTGATCGCAAAAGCATTAGCTGATCCTTCTTTATTGGCAACGTTAAGTGCCTCAGCTAAACCACAAGATGAAGACAGCGGAGAATAACAATGGCTGAACAAGAAGCAAGTCAACAAGAAACAGCTTGGGAAGATCTAGATAGCAATAGCTTTGCCTCCCTACTTCAAAAAGAATTCAAACCAAAATCAGATCATGCAAAAAGTGAAGTAGAAAATGCAGTACATACTTTAGCAGGCTACGCACTGGAAGATGCAAATATTATTTCAGAAGATACTGTTCATTCAATTGAAGCTATTATTGCCGAGATAGACAAGAAGTTAACTTCTCAAGTAAATGAAATATTACATCATGAAGATTATC
The DNA here is from genome assembly GCF_053543955.1 of Colwellia sp. E150_009. Classification (NCBI taxonomy): domain Bacteria; kingdom Pseudomonadati; phylum Pseudomonadota; class Gammaproteobacteria; order Alteromonadales; family Colwelliaceae; genus Colwellia; species Colwellia sp. E150_009. The sequence continues at coordinate 22,078 of NZ_JBHFOM010000056.1, read as the reverse complement.
AAAAGCTTGAAGGTACATGGCGTGGTTTACATTATTTAGTGAACAACACAGAAACCGATGAATATTTAAAAATACGTGTTTTTAATATTTCTAAAAAAGAATTAGGTAAAAATCTGAAAAAATTTGCAGGTACCGCTTGGGATCAAAGCCCTATATTTAAAAAATTCTATGAAGAAGAATACGGACAATTTGGTGGTGAACCCTTTGGCGCAATTGTAGGTGATTACTATTTTGATAACAGCCCTGCCGATGTTAATTTATTAACAAATATGTCAAAAGTTTGTGCTGCTTCACACTCCCCATTTATTACCGCAGCATCGCCAGGATTACTGCAGCTTGATAACTGGAGTGAGCTAAGCAACCCACGAGATCTAACAAAAGTTTTTTCTACACCTGATTTCGCTTCGTTTAGATCATTACGTGAAACGGAAGATGCTAAATATATTTCTTTAACAATGCCAAGAGTTCTTTCTCGCTTACCTTATGGTGATAAAACAGATCCTGTTGAAGCATTTGACTTTGAAGAAGATGTAAGCGGCCCAGACTCATCTAAATACGCATGGACCAACGCTGCTTACTCTATGGCAGTTAATATTAATCGTTCATTTAAAGAATATGGTTGGTGTTCTCGAATTCGCGGTATTGAATCTGGCGGGGATGTTCAAGGCTTACCTGTTCACACATTCCCAAGTGATGATGGCGGTGTCGACATGAAATGTCCTACAGAAGTTGCCATCAGTGATCGCCGAGAAGCCGAATTATCAGCCTGTGGCATGATGCCTCTGATACACCGTAAAAATAGTGATATGGCCGCTTTTATTGGTGCTCAATCATTACAAAAACCAGCTGAATACGACGATCCAGATGCAACAGCAAATGCGGCATTAGCTGCCAGATTACCCTACCTATTTGCAACCTGTCGTTTTGCACATTACCTAAAATGTATAGTGCGTGACAAAGTAGGCTCATTCAAAGAACGTGACGAAATGGAACGTTGGTTACAAAGCTGGGTAAATAATTATGTTGATGGCGCTCCTGCAACGTCAACAGAAGAGACCAAAGCAAGAAAACCTTTGGCCGCCGCAGAAGTAGTAGTAGAAGAAGTAGAAGGAAGCCCTGGATATTACAGCGCTAAATTCTTCCTAAGACCACATTATCAACTAGAAGGTTTAACTGCATCATTACGTTTGGTGTCTAAACTACCTTCAGAGAAATAATGTTGGCGATAAAATTAACTTAACTAATATGTAATATAAAGGAGAATACCGATGGCTGTTGATATGTTCTTAAAATTAACTGACATAGAGGGTGAAGCACAAGATAAAACCCATGAAAAAGAAATTGACGTACTAGCATGGTCTTGGGGAATGTCGCAAAGTGGTACCTTCCACGCTGGCGGTGGTGGTGGTTCAGGTAAAGCCAACTTTCAAGATATCAGTATAACCAAATATGTTGATAAAGCATCTATGACTCTCATGGGTAAAGTTGCAACGGGTGAACATATTGCTGAAGCAACCTTAATTGTACGAAAAGCGGGTGGAAAAGATCCGCTAGAATACATAAAAATTGATATGAAAAAAGTTATGGTAACCTCTGTTTCAACGGGTGGTTCAGGTGGTGAAGATAGACTAACTGAGAATATCACTTTGAATTTTGCAGAAGTGGCAACACACTACAAACCGCAAACAGAAAAAGGCGCAGATGAACCAGCCATTGATTTTGAATGGAATATTGCTAAAAACGCGACTAAGTAAAAACAAGGTCACTCAAATCAAAGCGTTTATTTGGGTGACTTCTTACACTATTTAGTTAGTTATAAATACCATAAACAACAAGAAGTATAATAATGGATGCTGCAAGCCTATTAAAAGAAGGTAATTTAGCTGATTGTAAGACACAGCTATTTAATGAGATAAAAAAAGATCCGAGCAACGTCGAGTTACGCATTTTTTTATTTCAACTATCTTGTATCAATCGAGACTGGTCACGAGCAAAAACTCAACTTGATGTTTTAAAAGATTTATCAGATTCAACATTAGCCATGGTTAATACTTACCAGCAATTAATTGAATGCGAGCAAAAACGTGAAAAAGTATTATCTGGTGAAAAAGAACCCATTTGCTTTGGCGAACCGTCAAATTGGCTTGTTTATTATGTAAAAGCTTACCAACAATATACGTTAAATAATATTATAGAAGCAAATCAGTTATTACAAGAAGGTGCTGAATTAGCACCCGCTATTACAGGTTCAGTTAATGGCGTACCTTTTGAATGGTTAAGTGATGGCGATGTGCGGTTTGGCCCTTCAATCGAAGTTATGCTTAATGGTGGATATTATTGGTTACCATTAGAATATGTTAATGAAATCAACTTTGAACCCGTTGAAGATTTACGTGATCTAGTGTGGCGTCCTGCCAATTTAACCCTTAAAAACAAAGGGCAACTTATCGCTTTTATTCCCGTTCGTTACCCAGTCAATGCAAACACAACAGATTTACAGTTACTAGCCAGAACATGTGACTGGCAAGAGCCTAATGAAAACTTTTATATCGGTAACGGTCAACGCATATTAGTAACAGACCAACATGAATACCCAATACTCGATATAGACTCAATTAAATTTAATCATGTCTAATGCCTGAACTTTCTCAAAAAGAGCGCTTACAACTTTCTTTACTTGATAGGTTATCTGATGATGAACCAAGCAAAAAAAGTGAATCACGGGAAAAACGAGTTATTTCTGTTTCACGGTTAAAATCATTAGTTCAACGAGACTTAGCATGGCTGCTTAATAGTGTTGCGGCATCAGCTAATATGGATTTAAGCGAATACCCTGAAGTTGCCAAGTCAACCTTGAATTATGGCATTATCGATCTTTCAGGGGACAGCAGCATTGTCTATAGTCCTAAATATATTGAAAGAGAGCTTGTTAAATGTATAAAACATTATGAGCCTCGTATTATTCCTAAATCGCTTAAAATAAAAATAACTGTTGATGATAAAAAAATGAGCAGTAATACGCTATCTTTTGAAATTTCAGGTGATTTATGGGCTCAACCTTTACCTTTACAATTATTTCTTAAAACTGAAGTGGATATTGAAAATGGTAGTGTCAAACTCAATAATTGGAATTAAATAGATAATGGATGCAAAATTCTTAGACTTTTATAATCAAGAATTAAAATTCATCCGGGAAACTGGAGCTGAATTTGCTAAAGAGTACCCCAAAATTGCTGGCCGTATTGGCTTAGATGGTTTTGATTGTTCAGATCCTTACGTTGAAAGATTACTCGAAGGATTTGCATTTCTTTCAGCTCGTATTCATTTGAAATTAGACGCTTCATTTCCCAAATTCACTCAACATTTAATGGAGCAATTGTTTCCGAGCTTTTTACAACCAACGCCATCAATGTTAATCGCGCAATTTAACCCTGACTTTGATGAAGGCAGCTTACTTGAAGGTGTAAAAATACCAAGGCAAACAGCTTTGCATAGCCTTTTAGGAAAAGGTGAACAAACGGCATGTGAATACAGAACTTCGCATGACATCACCCTTTGGCCAATAAAACTATCAAAGGCCGAATTTATTAATGCTCAAGAACTTGCCACCTATACTACCAATACATCATTAGGCTTTACTCCAAAAACAGCAATTATGCTCACCCTTGAGACAGCCCCTGGTATTAAATTTTCAGAGATAGCGCTAGATTCACTTATGTTACATATTCGTGGAACGGAATCTTTTCCATTGTATTTATTTGAAGCGCTGTTTAAAGGTTACCAAGGCTGTCTTTATAAAAGCAGTAGCATGAAATGGCGAAAACAAGAAGATCAAACAACTATAACTGCGCATGGTTTTAGTAAAGAAGAGGCTTTAACGTCTTATTGTAATCGTCAATTTGATGGTTTTCGTTTGATAAAAGAATACTTTGCTTTCGCTAAACGTTATTTGTTTTTATCTTTAAATAATTTACAAGCCACATTAAAACAATGCCACGAAGAAAAAATTCAATTATTACTGTTGTTGGACCATAATGATACTCGGCTTGAAAATTTAATTTCAGCAGATAATTTTGCGCTTCATTGTACTCCCGCGATAAATTTATTTCCTAAACGTGCTGAGCGTATAAATGTTTCTCGCTTGAACAATGATTTTCACGTTGTACCTGATAAATTAAGACCGCTCGATTTTGAAGTTTGTTCTATTAATAATATAAAAGGCTTTAGCTCTAACCTGGATGCCACTACTGAATTTTTACCCTTATATGGTGGCGATGAAGCCAATAGTACTCATCATAATGCTTTTTATACTACGAGCAGAGATACACGTAGTTTAAACGTAAATCAACGTAAATTTGGTCATCGTTCCAGTTACATAGGCACTGAAGTTTACCTTTCGCTTGTTGATCCCAAAAACGCCCCTTATGCAAATAGTTTACGCCAATTATCTATTGATACATTGTGCTGTAATCGTGATCTACCTTTAATGATGCCTTTAGGTAAAAGTAAAACAGATTTTACTATTGAAACTGGCGCACCATGCGAGTCGGTACGCTGTATAGGTGAGCCAACACGGCCAACATCGCCAATATCAGAAGGAAATGTGGCATGGGATCTAATCAACCAATTATCGATTAATTTTTTGGGTATTAATGATGACGAATCAACCTCTGCCCTATCGAAATTAAAGACCTTGCTTGGGCTAATGATGAATAAGAAAGATCATGCTCAAAGTAAACAAATTGACGGTATTATCGATTTAAAAACCCATCAAATAACCAGCCGTTTACCTTTTGCTGGTCCAATATGTTTTGGTAGAGGTATCGCAATAGAATTAACAGTAGATGAACTTGCTTACGAAGGTAATAGTGTTTTCATGTTAGGCATGATTTTAGACCGATTTTTTGCTCAATATGTCAGTATTAATTCATTTACACAACTTATTTTGAACTCATCAGATCGCGGAGAAATATACCGATGGCCAATTCGAATCGGCTTGCGAAGCGCTATTTAGAGGATTTATCAAAAAATCCTGATGAGCTCTACCAACAAGGTTTTGCTCCACTTTTAAGGTACCTTGATGCCAATGCGCCATTAGCAGCACGTATCGGTTATTCTATATCACCCAAGCAAGATTTTGTTCGTTTTGGACAAACCCCTTTATTGCATTTTCATTCATCCGCTTTTACCAATGTTAAGTTAGACAATAATACAGGCGATTATAAATTAAAAAATAGCTATTGGGGTATGTTAGGTATTAATGGTCCACTACCTTCTCACTTAACTGAATATGCTATAGAAAGAAATTACCGGCTCAAAGATACTACCTTTACCGAATTTTTAGATGTATTTAACCATCGTTTTATTTCATTGTTTTATCGTGCATGGGCAGATGCTGAGCCAACTGTCAGTCACGATAGACCTGAGCAAGACAATTTTAAAAAACGAATCGGGGCAATCTCAGGAGAATATTCAGCTGTTCAAGATAGTTTTAATCAAAACAAAAATATTCATCAATACCTTGCTGGCTTATATAGCCAAAAAAATCGTAGTGCAAAAGCACTTTGCCAAATATTGTCTGAATACTTAAAACTTGATGTATCTATCGACGAGTTTCAAGGCTGTTGGTATGAGTTGCAAGAGAGTGAACAAACAAAATTAGGTTGTCTTAATGCCACATTAGGTGTTGATAGTATTATTGGCTCAAAAACATTTCAACGAAGTTTCAACTTTGCTATCAATGTAGGTCCTGTGGATTATAAAGAATATATTCGACTGCTCAACAACGAACACCAATTGAAAACAATAGTCGAATTAACTCAAAAGTGTGTCGGGCAAGAATACGAATTTACAATCAATTTTATTTTAAAACCACAACAAACAAAAGCTTGCCAATTAGGCTCAGCAAAGCTTGGTATAAATTCATGGAGTCAAGATAAGTTTAACCACTTAACGCAGTTAGATCCCATTTTAATCTATAAAAAAGCATGTTAAACAATACATAATCTAGGGAGTAAAAATATGGCTGAAATAAGTCGAGTTAATCTTTTTGGAAAGCTAGACCCTATTGCGTATAAAGCAATTGAAAGTGCTACCGTTTATTGTAAATTACGCGGAAACCCCTATGTAGAGCTTGTACATTGGTTTCAACAAATTCTTCAATTACAAGATTCAGATCTGCATAAAATAATTCAACATTTTGACATAAACCCATCAATTCTTGCCAAAGATATGACGAATGCTTTAGATGCATTACCGCGTGGCGCTACTTCCATATCTGATCTCTCAAGTAAAATAGAAGACTCTATCGAGCGTGCTTGGGTATATGGCAGTTTAGTTTATGGTGATTCAAAAGTACGCATGGGTTATATCATTTTGGGTATGCTAAAAACACGCGATTTAAAAAATAGTTTATTAGCAATGTCTGGTGAATTTGCCAAAATTAAAATCGAAAAATTTGGTGATGATTTTAACGAGATAGTATCAGGGTCATGCGAAGATAATACGCAAGCTACCGACGGCTCTTCACTTGGTGGCCATGAACCCGGTACGGCCAGCGATGCTATGTCGCCAGCTACCATGGGAAAACAAGAAGCATTAAATCAGTTCACCACCAATTTAACTGAACAAGCAGCCAACGGAGAGTTAGATCCTATCATAGGTCGAGACGAAGAAATCCGTCAACTCATTGATATTTTGATGCGGCGCCGCCAAAATAATCCCATACTAACAGGTGAAGCGGGAGTCGGTAAAACTGCCGTGGTAGAAGGCTTTGCCCATCGTATAAACAAAGGTGATGTTCCCCCAGCATTAAAAGATGTCAAGCTACTTTGTTTAGATATTGGCTTACTTCAAGCTGGTGCCAGTATGAAAGGTGAATTTGAAAATCGCCTAAAACAAGTAATAGAAGAAGTAAAAGCATCTCCAACGCCTATTATTATGTTTATAGACGAAACTCATACTTTGGTTGGTGCAGGTGGTGCGGCAGGAACAGGTGATGCAGCCAACCTATTAAAACCAGCACTAGCTCGTGGTGAATTACGTACAATAGGCGCAACAACATGGGCCGAGTATAAAAAACACATTGAAAAAGATCCTGCATTAACTCGTCGTTTCCAAGTAGTGAAAGTGGAAGAACCTGATGAAGAAAAAGCGATATTAATGCTACGCAACATTGCTGGTATGCTTGAAAAACATCATCATGTTGAAATGCTTGATAAAGCCATTGAAGCTGCAGTTAAACTTTCTCATCGTTATATTCCTGCGCGTCAATTACCTGACAAAGCGGTTAGTTTACTTGATACAGCAGCGGCAAGAGTCGCGGTTAGCCAATTTGCTACCCCTGCTGAATTAGAAGATTGTAAACAGCGCATAGAAAATTTAACGGTTGAACAAAACATTCTTGAAAAAGAAGCAGCTATTGGCGTAGTCAACCAAAAACGTATGGGCGATATCGTCGAGTGTCTATTATTTGAAAAAAATAAAGAGCAAGCACTCAACGAAAAATGGCAACAAGAAAAAGAAGTAGTTGATGCTGTTTTGGCATCTAGACGAAAATTGCGTGACTTACTAACCGAACAAAAAGCATCCGCATTACAGGTTGCTGAGAATGCGCTAAATGATGACGGTACTCCTGTTGAGCTTATTGATAACTCACAAACTATTTCAGCAGCCCAAAAAGAACTTGATGAACAACATAATAAATTAAAAGTGCTACAAGGCGAATCGCCTTTAATCCTTCCTGCCTGTGACGAACAAGCTGTTGCCTCGGTCGTTGCTGACTGGACAGGCGTTCCTGTTGGCAAAATGGTTAATGATGAAATTAATACTGTACTAAATTTGGCTGATATCATGAAAAAGCGTGTTATTGGTCAAGACCATGGTATGGAAATGATCGCAAAACGCATTCAAACATCACGTGCTGGTTTAGACAATCCTAATAAACCTATTGGTGTTTTCATGTTATGTGGCCCTTCTGGTACAGGTAAAACAGAAACCGCGTTAGCACTAGCAGAATCTTTATACGGTGGAGAGCAAAATGTCATTACCATTAACATGAGTGAATTCCAAGAAGCCCATACTGTATCAACCTTAAAAGGTGCACCTCCAGGCTACGTTGGTTATGGTGAAGGCGGTATTTTAACCGAAGCTGTTCGTCGTAAGCCTTACTCTGTTGTTTTATTAGATGAAGTCGAAAAAGCACACTCAGATGTTCATGAAATTTTCTTCCAAGTATTTGATAAAGGCGTAATGGAAGACGGTGAAGGTCGCATGATTGACTTTAAAAATACGTTAATTCTGCTCACCTCAAATGTAGGCAGCGATTTGATCATGAATATGTGTAAAGATCCTGAATTAATGCCAGAACCTGATGGCATAGCTAAAGCATTACGAGAGCCTCAACTAGGCGTGTTCCCTGCTGCTTTATTAGGACGAATAGTAACAATTCCATATTACCCTCTGTCTGATGACATGATCAAAGCCATTACCACACTTCAACTCGATCGTATTAAAGAGCGAGTTGAAACAGGGCAAGGAATCGAGTTTAACTATGATGATGCTGTTGTAGATCTTGTCGTTAGCCGTTGTACTGAATTAGAAAGTGGTGGGCGAATGATAGACTCTATTTTAACCAATACACTTTTACCTGAAATTAGTAATAAATTCTTAACACATATGTTAGAAGGTTCGCCAATTAGCAAAGTAAGTGTAAGTGCTAAAGATGGTGAGTTTATTTATACATTGGCACATTAATAAATAGGTTATGAGTTAATAGAATAATTAATTAATCTCTTTTTTATTAATTGATTATTTAGCTATTGACTCATTGATATTAAAAATAATATATAAAAGGATAAGAAGATGACCACTAATCATGCAGTAAACGCTAGTTTTATCCCCCCAAAAACATCTAGTATTATATTGACTACTAAAGAAAAAGAAATGTTGCAAGACGCTCAACAAGAAGGGTTAAAACGAGGCATAACACTACTTTCTACTTTAACTTATGATTGGGAAGCCCTTGCTTGGCAAGCGGTAGGGTCAGCTGTAAATATTGCAAATTCACAGGCATTTTCTTCAGATTCACCTGAGAGCACTTCAGCTAAAGAACGTGCATCTACAAGTGGAGACGAGGTTGCTTTTTCCGCGATCCAGACATTATTATCAAAAGTATGGTCTAAAGTAGAAGCAAAAATCAACAGCGATCCTTATATTCAAAGGTTAGTTAAAGTGCTTAAATTGGGGTTAAGTTCCGTTGTTGCTTGGATAAAAAAAATAATTTTATCCAAAGAACTTATCGGAAATTTAGTGCCAGGTTTTGCTGCTGTTAAAGGTTTAATTGATGGTGCTATTGGGGTTATAGAAACTCATGGCCATAGAACAGCTTGGGAGTCATTAAAAGAAGCAAGCCCAAGTATTGCAGGTGGTTTTCCTAAAGTAGCGCTAGATGCTTTTGGAAAGTATGTTCAAGTAGAGGGGGTTCGTTCAGGATTAAAAACAACTTATACCTTTGCAAAAACGCTAACCAGTTTATTATTGCAAATTTTCACTATGGGAGCTTCTTCAGTTTTTGATTTTGTTACTAGCATAGTAGAAGCTGTTTCATCTTTTGCTTACAGCACATTTCAAGCGATTACCTTTGGAAAAGCTACAGATTTATGCAGAGAATGTGTCAAAGAGCGTAAGTTAATGACGCTGAGTGATTTCCAAATTATTTGCGCCTCATCCGCTTTTGTCGGGTGTGTATTTTTCGGCGCTGCAAATTATATTGGCCATTTTAACCTTACTTCTGTACTTTCCAATGATACCAGTACTATTGCAAGTTCCTCATTATTAGCTTCTGTTGCGAAGGTTGGAGAAGTTCAAAAGCTTGCATCAAAATATGTAGCTGGCGTTAATTTTGAAATGAAATTCAGAACGAAAGAAGAAGAGTCTCAATACGGTTGGACAATTAAAATGATGAAAGGTTACGCTAGCGACGCCCCTAAAAGTGAATTTTTAACAGCGAATGCATCCAACTTTACTAAGTTTAAACATGGTGTAAAGAAATTATTTTACAAGGTTAAATCCTAGAAATCCTAGTATAACTATTAATAGCAAGTAAGCTCTTTTAGGTTTGAATTTAGTCTGTTGTAATAATGTATACCGTTAGGTCGGTAATACTGTGTGCGCTGAAAATGCTAGTTTACTCAATTTATTTTGGAGATATCAATGTCAGGCGGCCTCAATTTTGAATACGGATTCAACACAAATATCTCTCAGCCTAAAGATAACAATATGCCAATGAGGATTTACTTTTTAGGTGATTTCACTGGCGCTCGCAGTGCAAAAGAAAACACAACTACTCATTCAATTGTAGCAATAAACATCGATAACTTTGATGAGGTCATGATTAAGTTATCGCCTTCCCTCGAACTACCATCAGGCGAAGAGCTCGCTTTTCATGAACTTGAAGATTTTCATCCTGACAACCTATTTGAGCATGCTATTTTCAACAACTTACGCCGTTTAAAACAAGAATTAAGCAACCCCTCTACAGCTGAACGTGCTACACAAGAAATACTGTCTAGTTACCAATTAAAAGAAAGCTTTCAAACACAAAACAATACGTTTGAAAATAAGAATGACATGTTTGAACGTTTACTGGGGCAACAACACTCTTCACCAGGCACCTCTACACCTCAGGTAACAGCAAACTCCAAATCAAATGCTGCGGACAAGTTAAATCAATTTTTAACTACGCTACTCAAGCCTCATATCATTAAAGATATAAAACCTGAACATGAAAACATACTGATATTTATTAATACAGCCATAGAGGAGTTAATGAGATCCATCATGCATTCGAGTGAATTTCAAGCACTAGAGTCGGCTTGGCGTTCAACCAGAGATGTTATTTTTAATACGAATTATGATGAAAGCTGCCAATTATTTTATCTTGTCAATACCAGCAAAAAAGAACTCCACAATGCGGTAAGTGGTAATAATAGCTTTGTAACAAAAATCAGTCAGCATATACAAAACATTGATAGTACTTATTATGATGTGCTCATTGGCAATTATCAGTTTTCAGACACCAATGACGATATTAATACTTTAAATTATTTAGCAAGCCTAGCTGAAACACTTCAATGCCAATTTATTGGGGCGGCTACTGATAGTTTAATCAATGCTGGTGCTGATTCTCTTTGGCATCAATTTAGACAAACACCTCAAGCAAAATGTACAGCTCTGAGCTATCCTCGAATATTACTACGTCTGCCCTATGGTAAAAAACAGGATGAAATTAACACTTTTGTGTTTGAAGAATTTAGACAATCATACCAACATGAACAATTATTGTGGGGGAATTCAGCCTTTGTATGCGCTCAAATATTAATAAACCAATATCACAGCGATGAAAATATATATTTGAAAACAGAGACGCATATCACCGACTTACCTGCCTTTATTTATATCGAAGATAATGAAAAAAAACTTCATCCTTGTAGTGAGTTTTTGTTATCTGAACAACAACTTATTCATATTAATAAACAAGGCATAATGGTATTTGCAAGCTATCGAAACAAAAACAGCATTCGATTATTTTCTGATGAAATACATGCTGTTAATACCTAACCATTTTATATAAATAATTTTTTTAAATTTACGCTAATAAAGAAGGTGATTTTTTATGCAAATATACGTTTGTCAGAGTTGTAATGTTAAACTGTCTTACGTTGCCTTTATAAGAAGCTCATTTTGTGAGAAACCCAACTGTCAAAGGGCAAAAGCACAACACGATATAGCTGCTGCCAAAGAACAAATGTTAAGTGAAATTACATCAGAAGTAACTCAAGCATGTAATGACTATTTTTTGAATACACAATCCTCAATGGCTAACTTAGATAAAAAAAGTACCTTAATAAAATCTCACCAGTTAAAAGCCGCAAATATAGCAATATTACCAATAAATACTCGTACATTAGTCTTACTATCAAAAAAACAAAAAAATGAGTTTTTACTGCATTTAGAAACGCTCTATCTTGATATTATTAAACAACGTCCGCCTTCGACAAAAATATATGAGCATGAGTTGAATGAGCCGTTAGAAAGTGCAGAACAACAACTGCTAGGAAAAGCTTGTGCTACATGTTTGGGAGAGTGTTGTAGTTTAGGAAAAAATCATGCTTTTCAAGATATCACTTCACTTAGCCACTTTTTAGCTAACCAGCCTAAAATACTTACTCTTGATGAACTCACTCGTTTGTATAGTCAGTTCTTTCCGCGTAAACATTATAAAAGTGCCTGTATATTTCAAGGCAACAAGGGTTGTACTCTGCCTGTAGAGCTACGCTCATTTACGTGTAAAAATTACCGCTGCCCATCACTAAGAAGTTATCATCAAGAATTACTCACAACTAATCAGAAGTTAACTATTGCTGTTGGTTCAATAGAACGTGCCATTAAGAAGGTTAGTATATTTGACGAAACCACTTTTATAAGGATCAAATAACAAGCGCCCCCTCCTTATTTAAACTTAACATAGAAACACCTTGTCAAACCAGCACCCCTTAACAATATCTAATAAATCAGTGTTAAATAAAAATGATTACACATCTTCAATGGGAGAAATATAACCTTGATAGCCATCCGCTTTCAATAAATTGAAATGTGCTAGCTGCTCCTCATCTTCAATACCTGTAATGATAACATCAATATTTAACCCTTTAGCTACATTGAGTAGTGCTCTACATAATTCTTTATTTTGATTTGTTTTCTCATAATAGGCAAAAGATTGGTCAAGTTTTATATAGTTTGGTTGTAACTTTTGTAAATAGTCCATCGACCCCAATTGACGTCCGCACTGATCAATACCTATTTGGGCTCCTGCAACCCTAATAACATCGGCTAATTGATCACATTTATCAAAAGAAGTGATTACCGCTGATTCTGGTAATTCAAATAATATCCGCTCAGGATAGCTTGATTGAGTAAGATAATCTGCTAGCCAAGACATAAAACTGGGGTCAAGCAGACTGTCATGAGTTAAGTTAATTGCAATCCCTTCTTCAGCTAATGCTAAAATATTTTGCTTATCAATTGCATTTAGTAAGCATTTGTCTAATTGCGCACCTAATGATAATAGCTCAATAAAAGGCATAAATTCTGAGGCTGTAACAAGCTGCTCATCAACATTTAATCGACAAAATATTTCGCGTTGAATAATTTCTTTATTTTTCATCCCTCTAATAGGCTGCCATTGAAAGACAAAATAGTTATTATTAATTGAGTCTTCTAGTTTTTTACGCCACTGTTCTCGAGTGTATTTTTGAGGTTGTTCTGAATCGATCCAATGAATTATCTTATCATCTCGTTGAGCTTGTTGTAATGCATTATCTGATTGCGCTAATAAATCAGAAGATTTCATACTTTCAATACGTTGGCTTACTCCTAATGCAAAACGAGTATTTGGCGTACAACCCGCTTTTATGATCTCCTGATTAATCAATCTTATTAATGACTGTAGGTACAATTCAATTTTATTTTGTTCTGCTTTTGTGATCAAAAAAGCAAATTCGGTGTTAGCAATGCGTGCGATAATACAATCCGCTATTTCAGGTAATTCTGACTGCATTCGCTTTGATAATATTTTGATTATTTCATCTCGTCCTTGATAACCGTATTTACTGTGAACATCTTCAAGCCAATCAAATTTAGCCAATATTAACCCACCAATACCTGGCTCATTTAACCAATTATTAATTTGCGCAGATAAATATTGTCGATTAGGTAAACCTGAAACTTGGTCAGTAAGTTTATCTTTTGTCAACACATCGACTTCATTATCCAAGGTCGAGAATATTTGCTTTAATTGGCCCGACATTGAATTAATAGCGCCAACAACATCTCTTAATTCAGAGGTTTTGGGTAACTCAATGTCATTACCAAACTTACGCTGTGCAATTTGTTTTGCTTGAATTGCAACATCGTGCAACGGTTTTAAAATTCGGTTTAGTCGTATTCTTAATGTAAAAATGGAAATAATAAAAAGTAAGGATAAAATCATCACAGTATCGTTCATTACTCGCCATAATTCGCGATAACCTAATGCAGGGTGCCCTTCAATTTCTAGCGTTGCTAATTGCATCCAGCCCGATGTTATTAAGCTTTCTTTTTTCTGGTTTTCGAATAAATCTAACTCAATAAACCATTGTGGAACGCCCTTAATAATAATTGGGTTTTCCCATATTTGCTCTTTATCATCAGCCAACCATTTAAGCGTGACTTTTCGATAAAAGCCGCCCTCAAAAATAACATTCACTAAGGTTTCAGCTGTTGCTATATCTCCAGATTCTATATGCGGTTTAAGCATTAACCCCAAAGATGTAATGGTATTATTTAAGTCAGATTCCATCTGCTGGTTCATAAAATCACGAGTTTGAGTAAACTGAAAATAAACTAAGCTAGACATGACCAATAAGAATAGTCCGAATAGTAGTGAGTTTATTTCTCTAAATAAGGTCATTATCTTAAAACTCCATTTTGAACTTGGGTTGTTTAAGTTTTGAAGTGGTTATACGTTGTCGTAAATCTCGCCATAACTTAAGTCGTGATGATTTTCCGCTAAGAATACCACGCCCTTTTTCTTTATTTAGCCACAATTGGCTGGCATTAAAACTGTAAACTGGAATAAGGTCATTTCGCTGATTAGCGGGTTTGATTTGGCCATCAAGGTTATCTAAAATTAACGGTATTGCACTTGGGGTGTCATAATAAGCGAGAACCATATGATATTGATTAAGTGTTACAGCTTTAACCATGGTAATCCTCATTTTTTCATCTGGTATGCCAAGTTCTAATAAGGTAAAGTATTTGGCGATTGAATAGTCTTCACAGTCTCCGCCATTAACACCAATAAACTCAATAGGAGTCGCCCAATAATTGTTAACCCCCCAAAGCTTAATATCATCAATAAAGTTAAACATGTTAAAAAATTGATTTACTTTCTCTAACGAGTCTTTTTCTGTATTTTCTGCTTTGGGTTGCATTAACTTAAACCAAGCTTGCCCTCTTTTCGCCGCTCTTTTACCGTAGCTTTTTTCCAACGATGTAATGATTCTCTCTTTATTCAATGGCAATGTTGATTGAGCAAAGATAGCTGACAAAAATAATAAACTTATGAGTAGTATTTGAACAGATCTCGAAATTATACATCTAAGTAGAATCCATCGAATTGAAACATTTTTTCTCATACTACCCATGAATTATTAGTTAGCTTTATCTACGGTATAAATATCCCATTTAAGTACATCAACATTTTGGGTATGAGACAACCTTCCTAAAATTCTACGGTTGATAGCATGTGCTTCCTCTGTATTTCCCTCTTCTTCTAGTCGAGTAAAACCATACCCTATTGAGGATACCCTTTCTCTCGCAATATTGAAGTCATTTACTAACACAAACACAACCGCTTTTGCCCTATTTTCTGATAGCGTTTGGTTAAGTGCTTCCGATCCCACTTTACTGGTATGCCCTTCAATTAAAATATCAAGCTCTGGATGTTTTTCTAAATATTCTGATAATTTCTTTATTTCAGCATAGCCCTGCGATGGAATTACAGAAGAATTATTGGCAAACTTAATATCTATTTTAAAAGGCTCTATTACTGGCGTTTTAGTTCCACATCCATAATTATCAACGGCAGCATCAGCAACAGTAAAATCACATTTTTCACGCGCTTTAATAACACCATCTCTATCATAATCTATTAAATCGTTCGTTTGTTTGACTGATTTTTCTAAGGTAACAATAGTTGTATCAGCACAGGCTGAAATAACCAGTGTAAAAACGATAGCCACTACATATTTAGCCTTTGATAGCATTCTAATTAACATTAAATTATTCATTGTAAGCTCCTTGCTCATATGAATGTTCACCTTGCCATGCCGTTGATCGAGTAACCCTTAATGAATCAAGCAATTGCCCTGTTGCATTTAATAATCGGTACCTTGCGCTTAATTCATTAAACTCAGCATCTAAATAATCTTGACGCGCTTGAAATAATTCATTTTCTGTATCAAGCAAATCAAGCAGGCTTCTCTGCCCTATATCAAACTGCTGCTTATAAACCACTTGTGTATCTTTTGCAGTAATAATATGCTGTTTAATATAGTTTTTTTGTAAACCTAACATTTCAAATGCGTTCCATGCAAGCCCATAGCTTTCAGTTACCTGACGATGCGCACTGTAATTAATTTCTTGTGCCTCTGACACTTTATAGGCTGCATTTCGCTTATTAGCGACATCTTTACCGCCTGAAAATAAATTATATCGCATACGCAACATTACGGTAGCATCATTACGATGACCACCAACATCAGTCCCAAAACGATTAATACCACTTTCACCAGCAAGATCATTATCAGAATTAGCATCGACTTCTAACGATAAACTGGGATAGTAACTTGCATTTATTGAGCTTTTAAATGACTGAGCAGCGTTAATATCTTGTTGAGCTGATCTAATAATAGGATGATTTTCAAGTGCTAATTCTAATCCTCTATTTTTCTCCTTAGGTAACATATCAGCATCTGGAACGGGTAATATCAATTCTTTAGGCTGCATATTCACTAAACGAATAAATTGTGTTCTTGCATCTAAACTATTATTACGTGCAGATATCATATTGGCTTGGGCTCTAGCTAATCGCCCAGTCACTTGTGATAAGTCGGCAATACTACCTAAGCCAGAATCTGTACGTTCCTTAATTTGATCATAAATTTCTTGATGCGAGGCTATATTCTTTTCTGCCAGTTTAATAAGTGCTTCAGTTTTTAAAAAATTTAAATAGGCTTTACTAACTTGTAGTGCAAGATCTTCAGCATTAGCAATGAGTGTCCACTGTTCCGCACTTGCTTCAAACTTTGTTCTCTTAACTTCATTACTTGTAAACATACCATCAAACAACATTTGTTTAATACTAATACCAAATTCACCACGTGCTAATTCGGTTTTACCATCCTCTCCATCAACTGCGCTTCGACGATATCCTGGTGTGTCAGTATATTCGTAGCCATAGCCAGCGGTTAAATCGATTGTAGGTAAGTATCCCGCAAAAGCTCGATTAACATCTTCTTCTTTTGCTTTAAATCGCGCAAATGACTGACGAATATCTGGGTGAGTATCTAGTGCGGTTGCAACAGCTTCTTCTAAACTTTGAGCATTGAGATTCACAGAATACAATGTCGACAAGCTTAAAAGACCCACCACTACTTTTCTATTCAATTTAAACATAACGTTATTCATAAATATTCCATATTTGTATTATTTGTTGTTATTTATCGTTATTAACCGTTATTGGTTTTACGTTACCGCTCTCTCAGAGCAGCTTCCTTGGCCCGTAAAATAGGGTTCAAAATATATTCTAAAATTGTACGCTTTCCCGTAATAACATCAACCTCAGTTAACATACCAGGAATAATAGGCATTTCTTCACCTTTTTTATTTTTAATGCTCGAAGCGTCAGTTCGCACTCGAATCAAGTAAAAACTATTACCTTCTTCATCTTGTGTTGTATCGGCACTAATGTGTTCTACTTTCCCCGTTAAGCCACCATATCGAGTAAAGTCATAAGCGGTAATTTTTACAACTGCGGGCAAGCCAGGGTAAATAAACCCTATATCACGAGGTTTTATTTTTGCTTCAACCATCAGCTTATCTTCAGTAGGCACTATTTCGACAATAGTTTCTCCTGGTTTCACTACCCCACCCAACGTATTAATATGTATAGTTTTAATAGTACCAACAACTGGGGATAATATTAATGCTTTTGTTACTTTATCTTGCGCACCAACTTGAGACTCATTAATTCTCGATAGTTTATTTTGCAATTCATTAAGCTGAGCTCTAGTTTCAGCTCGATACGCAAGAATTGTTTCACGACGATTTAAAATTGATTCTTGTTGAGCGGACTTTAATTTTGGCGCTAAAAGTCGCACCGCACTTAACTCACCTTTTAGCTCATTGACACTGCGTTCTAATTTGTATAATTCTATTTTAGAAACTATATTTTTTTCTGCAAGTGGTCTTGTTAAATCAAGCTCTTTGATAGCAATACGATAACTAATACTTAAGGTATCAATTTTTGATGCCAACTCAGCAACTTCTTGCTGGCGTTGATGTATTTTTTGCCCTTGAATTTCAAGTTGATTAATTAAATTATCAAGTCTTTCAGAATACTCATTTTGCTGCCTTTCAACCATTAAAGGCGCATTTTTAATAAGATCTTCAGGATAAACAGGTACTTTTTTAGTAATTTCTATTTGCCTTTCCCATTGCTCATTATTACCAATTAACACGCTAGAGAGTTCAGCCCTAAGACGAATAATGTTTGCCCTTAAACTATCAACTTCTTGTTTTTGTTCTGCAAAATCAGATCTAAAGCGTGTATCATCAATTCTTGCGATTGGTTGATTTTTCGATACTTGTACGCCTTCTTGTATAAATAATTTTTGTAAAACACCACCATCTAAACTTTGTATTATTTGTACTTGAGTTGAAGGTATTATTTTACCCATACCTGATGTAACTTGCTGTAGCGATGAGAAATAAGACCAAACAAGAAAGCAAAACAGTAATCCTGCCATGGACCAAATAGTTAAGCGATGTAAACTTGGTACTTCGGTAAGCATTGCCCCATAAACATCATCAGCCATTTCTAAATCTTGTTGACTAACCTTCATGAATGCTTCTCTTGATTAAACTTTCCATTCTTCAATTGCTCTAATACTTTATCTTTAGGGCCATCAATAATTAATTTTCCTTTATCTAATACAAGTATACGATCAACTAATTTAAGTAAATCCATCTTGTGTGTAATTAACAACATGGTTCTATCTTTTGCTGTCGCTTTTATTGACTGTATAAATTGTTTTTCTGCACGCGCATCAAGGCTTGCTGTTGGTTCGTCTAACAACAAGATTTGTGGTGAATTTAAAATGGCACGCGCAAGCGCTATAGATTGTCTTTGACCTCGAGACAATGAACTGCCGTTTTCGCCAACTTGTTGATCTAAGCCTTGCGTATTATTATCAGTGAATACGTTGACTCCAGATAACTGCACAGCTCGAATTATTTGATATTCGGTGACTTGCCTCGTACCAAAAAGTATATTGTCACGAATAGTGCCATGGAATAACGTTATGTCTTGTGGTAAATAACCAATATTTCGGCGGAGATCGCTAGGATGTATTTGCTGGTAGTTTAAACCATCAAATTGAATATTTCCTGTTGTGGGTTGATATAAGCCAAGTAACAATTTAGCTAGAGTTGTTTTACCCGAACCATTGTGACCTACAATGGCAATTTTTTCTCCTTGTTTTATGTTTACCGACAGTTGTTGCAATGAGGTTGTTTCACTATTAGGGTATTTAAAACTAATACTTTCTGCATTTATATTACCTGAAAGTTTGGTACGGCTCACTAAGTGTGCTTTATCTTCAAATTCACCTTCTTGCTCCATTAATTTATCAAGTTGTCTTAATGCGCTTAATGTTTGATTTGAACGTGTCATTAATCCCGCGAGTTTTGCAATAGGTGATATAGCTCGGCCAGTTAGCATCACCGACGCAATTATTCCCCCCATAGAGATCAAATTATCAGATACCCTATACACGCCTAAAACAACAACGGCTACAACAGATATCTGTACTATGAAGCTTGCAAAATTTAATACTTTATTCGTAATAATTTTTGATTTTAGTAGCCAAGTTGATGTATGACCTATCATTTGCTGCCATGCATTTTGTACAATCCCTTCGGCACCGTTAGCTTTAATCGACTCCAACGCGCTTAGGCATTCAATTAAATGTCCGTGCCTTAAACTAGAAAATTTATTACTTTCTTCAATGGCTTTACGTAGCTTTGATTGATTTAATAAGGTGTAACCAATAATCAAAAATGAGGCAATAATAGGAAATAACACTAAATCGCCTGCGACAAGCCAGATACAAAACATAAATAACAGTGCAAAAGGTAAATCAACAAGCGCGCTAATTGTCGCCGAGGACAAAAACTCTCTCACGTTATCAAATTCACTCAGTTGCTTAGCCATTCCACCTACGCTTGGTGAACGCTTTTCAAGTGGAACCCCAATAACTTTGGCAAATAATTTTGACGATACTTCAATATCTATTTTTTTCCCTGCCACATCAATTAAATATCCTCGTAGCTGCTTTAAAATAAAATCAAAAATATAAGCAATGCTTGCACCAATAGCTAGCACCCAGAGTGATTCAAAAGCAAGATTGGGAACAACTTTGTCATAAATATTCATAACAAATAAGGGAGAGACTAAAGCAAAGATATTAACCATTACCGAAGCAATGATTACATCTCGGTATATTGCAGAGGTCCCTTTAATTTTCTGCCATAGCCAATGTTCTTTGCTGTTATCAATATGAACATCAAAATTTCTGTCACCGCGATATTGTTGTTTTATCAAAAATAGATAACCAACAAAGTTTGACTCTAATTCTTCGATAGTCAGCCGTTCTTCACCACCCGTTTCAGGTAAAGAGACAATCGCTTTGTTTTCTTCAATATTAAGCTCTTGCAATATGAGTGCTTTTTTGTCTTTAAGCATTAATATACAAGGTAGTAGCATTGAAGGTAATTCATTTAAACCTTTACGCACTAACTTTGCGCTTAATCCAGCACGGGAAGCTGCTTGTGGTAAAAGTTCAGGTGTTAAATTAGTACCAGTAAGTGGTAAGCCTGCAGCTAGGGCATCTGCAGAACACGGATTACCAAAATGTTCAGTTAATACCACAAGGCAATCTAAGAGAGGATCAAAACTTAACTTTTGAGAAGCGTTAATCTCCCATTGAGTTGATGGTTGAACTGTTGATTGCACTAAGAATTTACTCCATTAAACAAACGTATGATCTAATGATGTATAAAAGCATACTACATCATTAGATCGTTGTAATTATTTATAAAATTTTAGTTCTTAATTATAAAATATCACTAGAGTCAAACTCAGTTTGTTTAGGTAAATGTTCTGGTGTTGAATCACTCAGTATTGTTGCCCCTTCATTTAAGAAGCCGTTAGTAACAATTGTTTCTTCATCTCCCTTAATATTATTAAGTTCAACACTTTCTAACGTTAACACTTCATCAGGCGTATTCTCCCCTTCACTTTCTGAAAGACCATTAAATGCTAAATAGTTGTCAAGATTACCATCATTTTGATGAGCAAAAAGGTCACTGAGATCGGGGGCAGTATTAAACACATTACTTTCTGTTTGAACTCTAAAGTCAGTAACTTGCTCACTAAAAGATAAATCAATTAACTCTCCTTCATCAGTAATAGCAGATCGTCCGCCACTATCAAAATGTGTTAATTCAATAGTTAGCACTGCATCGTCTGTTTCTGCATTAAGGGCATCACCATCTTTAATAGTGTAGTCAAATTGAAGTGATGAAGGTATGGTAGTTATATCAATACCACTATCCATTGAGAATGTATAAGCCCCCGTATCATACATAACAAAAATCCCAAAATCTGTATTGATGGTGAATTGTGTATTATTATCATCAAACACATAACTTGTACCATCATATTCAAATTGAGTTAATATAACTGTACCGTCTGGCGAGCTATCAGCTCTATCTCCTGAGCTACCACGACCAATAACATTACCTCGAATTCGACTACCGATACTTAAACCCGCATCATCTTTATATTGAATAAAATTATTATCATCAATAGCATCAGGAGCATAATCAACTACATCAATTATCACAGTAGCCGTATCACTATCTGTTCCATCATATAGCGTATATTCAAAACTTGGGGAGGTTGAACCTAAAATATAGCCATCACTATTTTGATAAGTAAATTGACCTTGAGCATTTATGGTTAGATTACCACCTTCAACGACTACCGTTGCATAACCTGTCGTTACATCAAACACTAAGGCATTACCATTAACATGTGTAACCGTTAAGGTAGCACCATCACCGCCGTCTGTATCAACCACGCCGTCACCATCATTATGTGTAATGACATTACCTGACACGGTTTCACCTTGGT
>NZ_JBHFOM010000055.1:0-29110 GCF_053543955.1 Colwellia sp. E150_009 | reverse complement strand
CGTTAGCCGCTCCAGTGTTGTTTTAGAAAAAACGCAGGCTTGATGAAGCGGCTGTAGCTCAGCTGGTAGAGCATCACGTTGCCAACGTGAATGTCACGAGTTCGAGTCTCGTTAGCCGCTCCAATTTTATACAAGTAGGTTACCAATGTCCTACTATAAAAAAAACTCCCTTTATCTTTTAGTTTTAGTCATAAAGATAACAATGCCCGGGTGGTGGAATTGGTAGACACAAGGGATTTAAAATCCCTCGCCGAAAAGCGTGCCGGTTCAAGTCCGGCTCCGGGTACCATTTTATTACTGTGATTTTAAGTCAGTAATTTCAAAGTTTTTATATCTCTGTAAGACTTATTCCATAAAATTTGTACAAATATCAACAAACACAAACTTGCCCCAATGTTTCGCTAAAAATCCCCCCTTATTAATAATAAAAATTTCAACACTATAAATACATTAAACACTAGAAAATAAAATTTATTAATGTAGAGAGGGAAATTAAAAGTAGTATAAACTTTAACTAAAATCATAGTAATTTATATCTGATATACATCCGCTAACTAACCATTACGACTAAAAAACGGGATAACTATGCGTAAACTATTATTTTTAAGTGCTATGCTTTTGTCATTAACAGTAAATGCTGAAATTATCTATGAGCAATCATTAGAGGGTGATTTTTATGCTTATATTCCTGTGAAAACACCTAAAAACATACTGGTTATTGCCCACGGAATGATCCCAAAAAATAATGATGCAGCAGATATCGCAAAGCTATACCTTTCTCGCTGGATACGTTACGCAGACCAATATAATCTATTGCTAATTGCGCCTGTATTTGACACACCTCGTTTTGGTAACCTTGGTGGAGGATTTGGAGGTTATCGAAATTTATTTGGAAAACACACTTCTGCTGACGATTTTGTCAATCAAATAGTAAAACGATATTCAATAAAAACAAGTTCTGGAAGCCACCAGTTCTACTTATACGGTCATTCTGCTGGTGGGCAATTTGTTAATAGATATATTGTGACGCATCCTGAAAAAATAATCCGAGCGGTAATAAGTGCCGCTGGTAGATATAGTTACCCAACTACAGCGAGTGAATGGCCTTATGGAGCTGGCAATCTATCTAAAACTTTACAATGGAAAGACGGCACTAAAAAACATATTTCTGTTAAAAGGCATTTACGAAACTATGCAATAGCAGCTAGTAAAGTTTCTATTGTTATCGGTAGTAAAGATACAAAACCACAGCCTAAAAGGCCTGCTCATATTGGTAATACTCGTATTGAATTTGCAGAAAGTTGGGCAAACCAAATGAACCAAAATGCAAAACATTATGGAATAAATGGGCGTGTCGATGTGCACGTTATTCCTGATGTTGGTCATAGTTCATCAAAGTTAACTCCTTTTTGTGTAAAAACACTTTTTAGCGCTTTAAATACAGAATAAATTCAAATGAATACTATGTCAGCAAAGGACGAACCCACATCAAAAAAATACGTTTTTTAAACCTACAGTGCCTATTTTAAACAAGCATATTTAAACTCTTCATGGCATGATATGCAAAGTAAAACAATTTAAATTTCAACGTATAGGGAAATAAAATGGAAGTAAATGTATTTAACAGAACAGAAACCGATGATGAGATAATAAGTGGTTCAATTTACAATCTAGTTATTGGTTTAACACTCCTTTGGGGGTTTGCAATAAACTGGTTAATGGTTCTTAATATTCCAGTTGAATCTATCAGTAGTATCAACCCAATTGTCTTTTTTGTTGGTTATTTTGCATCGTGTTTTTTCGGTATTTATCTTTTTGGTAAATCAGAAAGCCCAATGGTTAGTTTTATTGGCTATAACTTTGTGGTCGTTCCTTTCGGGTTAATTATTAATTTAGTGGTTAGCCAATACAATCCAGATATTGTTTTAGAAGCAATAAGAGTTACAGGTATGGTAACTTTCGTTATGATGCTTTTAGGCTCAATGTATCCTGCCTTTTTCAATAAAATAGCAGGCGCACTTACTATCGCTTTACTTTGCGTGATTGTAGTAGAGCTAGTTGAAATTTTTATATTTAACACGCATCATGGCATTTTAGATTGGATAGTAGCGATTATTTTCTGCGGCTATATCGGCTATGATTGGGCCAGAGCAAACGCGATTCCTAAAACATATGATAATGCGGTAGATAGTGCTGCAGCATTGTATATGGATATTATTAATTTATTTTTACGCATACTTAGAATTCTTGGTAGAAAGTAGCGTAAACATATTAAAAACTCCCCTTTTAAGGTAATGATTATGACCATTAAAAAGTTAATAAAAACGATTTTTTTCGTTTTATTCTCCATCAGCCTAACCGCATGTTGTGGCGGAGACCAAGCAATAAACAAAGTAAATAACTTTATTAGTAAACAAGCAATAGATAAAACAAACCCTACTTGGAAAACAACCTTAGCTACCCCGCCCTTACTTACCTTTACTCAAGATAAAGACTATTTTTGGGATCTGCAAACCAGCCAAGGTGACTTTACCATCAAGTTATATACCGATTCAGCGCCTATGCATGTTTCTAGTACAATTTTTTTAACCAAACTTGGCTTTTATGATGGTTTAACCTTTCACCGAGTTATCCCTGGTTTTATGGCACAAGGCGGAGATCCTACTGGGACTGGTGCAGGCAACCCAGGATATAAATACGAAGGCGAATTTTCAGGTGAAAAAAGTCATAACAAAGCGGGTATATTGAGCATGGCAAATTCAGGCCCAGGAACAGACGGCAGCCAGTTTTTTATAACGTTCAAACCTACGCCTTTTTTAGATGGAAAACATACTATTTTTGGTGAGGTTGTCGCAGATATAAACGGTAGCTTAGCTAAAATCGAGTCTTTAGGAAGCATGAGAGGAAGAACAAAAGAAGCTATTCATATTACAAAAGCCACAATACGAATAGCCGATCGTAAATAAGCAGCAACAAATATTTAAAAGTATTTGTTTTTTATATTAAAATCGTTAAAGTGTATTAATTCTTATAAACATTTACGTAAATAACGTTAAATAATAACATCATTAGTGTACGGTCAATGAGCAGTAATAAAGGTTTTACTTTAATTGAATTGGTAATTGTCATTGTTATCTTAGGAATATTATCGGTAACGGCATTACCTAGATTTATTAACTTATCAAAAGATGCAAAAGTAGCGGTTTTAAATCAGTTTAGTGCTAGTGCTAAGGCTGCTAATAGTTTAATTTTTTTAAAGTCAAAAATGCCAAGCTATGTAACCTTTCCTGTAGCAGGTAGGCCTGATTTAGTTGATATTGACATGGACAGAAATGGCTCTATAGACCTTAATGGCACCGATTTAAGACTACTGTACTCTTACATCGACAACCATGAAATCTACAAACAAGTTGAAACATCAGACGACTTTAAGCTCTCTGGCTCTAAAATATTTGAAGAACAGGGAAAAGATTATGTCTATATTGGCTATGATATTAATAACAACAATCAAGTAAGTGACGATAATTGCTTCTTTAGATATACACAAGCACAATCAGAAACAATTCCACCCGCTTACGATATTATTGATGATGGTTGTTAGTGAACTTGATAAAGATTCATAATGAATACGTTACCAACGTCACTAATGATTTAGCAGTGAAGGTAAGAGTTTTATTTAATAAAGACTTAGAACTAATCTTAAGCCGCTATTAAATAAGACTCTCGCCTTACATTTTTTGCTTTACGTTGGTAAGAGCCTTTGCCTTTTTTAGCTTTAACTACCTGCATTTTATACAGTTTAGAGGTGACTATGGCAGCTAAAAAATTATCTTTTATTTTTCCTCTTCCTAGCTCAGTTTTATTAACACCAGCGTTAACTGATTTTTTTTTCTGTTTACTCATGACTTTTCCTTTAAAAGTGATTAATTCATTACATTAGTGTAATGGTTACATATTATACAATATAATATAGTAAAAGCACTATCGATTTATGATCTATCAAACATAAATCATCATAAAATATTAACTAATCAATAAGAAGGTTAGGTGCTGTATTCATGTTTTTCCGCTTATCAGAGCTACATTCAAGCTTTAATAAACCAAGTAAAAACAGCACGCCAATTATTACCACAATAGCCGAAAGGTAAAGTCCAACATCATAACTATTATAGGCTTCAGCAATATATCCTGTAGTAACAGGAGCTATTATTTGCGCTCCCCCATAAGCCAAGGTCATCTTCCCCATAAACTTAGCGGGGTTACTTGGATAAAATTTTCCCGACATGGTTAACACTAAACTGACGCAAGCAATAAAAGTGCCGCCAAACAGTAAGGCGCTTATGATAATAGCAGGCAAACTATCATTTATTACTGGTAGAATTATACCTATCACTTGCAGAAGATAAGCAGCTAATAACGCTTTAATATAACCAATATTTCGTGCGATTCTATCCCACACTAAGACAGCTGGTGTTGCCGCCAATCCAATTAATAGAAAAACTAGCCCCCCTTCACCTTGAAGACCTTCAGTGCCCTCCACAATGTCTACAATGAAAGTAGAACTTACCGCATACCCATAACCTGCACAAAAATACGCTAACATCATTAATGATTTAAATAACTGACTAGGTGGAGTATCTTTTGCCATATTAGTTTTTTGAGATGTAATCAAAGGGCGTGGCATCCATAACCACGCGGGAATAGCCACTATTGCAGCCAATACAGCTAAAGCTAGCCACTGTTGCTGCCAATTAGCTGAAATAGTTAACATAAATTCAACCAATAATGACGTAATAATAATACTCAACCCAGCACCAGCAAAGTGAATACCTAACTCAGCGCGATGATTATTTTGAACCAACCATGTTAAAATCAAACCTGATGCAATAATAAATCCCCCAGACGCACAGGTGCCTGCAATAAAGCGTAATATAGACCAAATAAACATGTCAGTTGTTAGTACCATGCCTGCAGTGCTTAAAACGCCCAACACAAGGTATAAACGATGTAAGAGATACTTATGCTGTAGATTATGCATGCTAGCAGCAATAAAAACCCCTAACATATATCCCATAAAGTTTAAGGTAGCTAACCAGCCACTTCCTAACTCAGTTAAACCAGAGCCATCCTGCATTATAGGAATCAGTAAACTATAAGAAAAACGAGCCACACCAGCCGTTACAATTAAACTGCAAATACCTGCAAAATATACTCTAAACTTGGTTAGCTCCATCAATTTATCATCACTTATTGTTAAAATAATACTGACAAAGTCTACCCTGCCCTGCTAATCTTAAAAATTGAATTATTCAGAACAAAAGCTTCTTATTATGAGAAATATATGGAAATTTTAACACTTAAAACTTTTAAAGCCGTTGTTGATGAAGTAGGTATTAAAAATGCTGCTGATAAACTGCATACAGTTCAGTCAAACATCACCAATAGAATAAAAAAACTTGAAAAAGAACTCGATACAAAACTATTTATTCTAATGGGTCGTAAATTACAATTAACCCCCAACGGACAAAAGCTTTATGAATATGCAGATAAAATTTTACAGCTAGAATACCAAGCAAAATCTGCTATTTTACGCAACAAAGGTAGCTACGAATTAAGAATAGGCATGCCAGAAACATTTGCCGCTGTTCATATGCCCCTAGCACTGAAAAAACTTAAACAAAATAACTCAGAAATTAAAACAAAAATATACACAGATACCAGTGACAGGCTGGTTTTTACTGTTCTTAATAATAAAGTTGATTGCGCAGCTATTGGGAATGCACCAAAACATAAAGACTTAATTGTTATCCCCGTTGTTCAAGAAGAACTCGTAATGGTAACACCACTAGAAAGCGAACATGAACCCGTGCTATTTGTTCGTGAAGAAGGTTGTGGCTACAGAAATCATGCCCTAGTTTGGCAACAAGAAGCTAACCATAATAATGATGAACTAATGATAATGAGTAGTGCCGATGGTATATTAGGTTGTGTTTCAGCTGGTCTAGGCTACACCATAATTGGTAAAAATATGGTGGTTGGAAGTCGATATGAAGAGTCTTTGGCAATAACCCCCGTTAGTTTTGGTCCAAAACATGTTGAACTATCAATTGTTTACCGTAAAAATAGCCCATTAGAAGCAGGAATACTAACCCTAGCACAACTTTTAAAAACTTAATCCAGTACAATAAAACCTGAAAAAGCAGCAGTTTACCCCGACTGACAATGGTTTTACTAAAGCCGCGTCCAGATACGCTTAAAGAAAATAATATCGGCCATGTGTGCTCATAAGAATCCGCTTGCTTTTTAACTTTTATTAGTTTTCTACGTCACACATACAATAGACCAAAAAATACTTGGTGTTAAATACCGTGACTAATGGCTAACAAAACCTAAGCGAGTAAATCAACAAACACGGCCTCACATAATAATACCACGCCATCAGACGTGGTGTATTTCATAACTAACCAAGATTTAGTTGAACAATTAAGGACAACTACCAATTTCATAGTAGTTTGCTGATGTTTCTGCCAAGGTTGTTGAAGAATAGATATTATAGAAACCCATGTTCTCTCCTGAACCTATCGAGAACGTATAAAAACCATTCGTTGTCGCTCTATTTGCTTGCACATGGGCATAGTTACTCGACGTTATGTCAGTACAAGTAAAACTACCATTTGGTGTACTATCACAAACATTGCCTATGCCATCGTTATCGTTATCCGCTTGATCTGCATTAACATCATTTGGGCAATTATCCGCACTATCAGCAATGCCATCATTGTCAGTATCAACAACACCGCCATTAGGCGTACTGTCACAAACATTGCCTATACCGTCGTTATCATTATCCGCTTGATCTGCATTAATATCGTTAGGACAATTGTCTGCGCTATCAGCAATGCCATCATTGTCAGTATCTGGATTACCATTACCTCCACCGCTACAATTTTGGCTTAAACCAGCACAACTTGGCGCACCATCGGCTATCCACTGACACTGATCTGTACCCGAGGGATATTCACGCATAGTAAAATCTGCAGTGCCAAAGGCAAGGTAACAGGCTGAATAACCATTGCCCCAAGTAATGTGTCCTTCGTTAATATGAAGGTTGTAATCACCAGTAACACCCGCATCAATAGTAAATTGAACACTGTCTGTGCTCGATAATGAGCTAGCATCGGTAGCGGTTACTGTGGCGGTATTACTGCCACCCGGTAAACTACATTTTTCTGCAGTATATTGATTTCCGTTAAGAGTTGCGATGATATTGCCATTGGCAAAGTTAACAATAACCTCGGTTAGGTTTTGGTTAACGTCAATCACTACACCACTAATTGTGGCACATTGTCCTGAAACTGCTGCACTAATACCTGATAACGTAGGCGGTGTTGCAGGAGGCTCTGGCCCTACTCTGGTTGTAATAGAAACAGGATCACCAGCTTTATTTTCATTATCTGTTGCAATAGCCGTAATTTGATATAAACCATCATTTAACACACTTGTAGTAACGCTATAAAAATTATTACTACTATTTACGCTGCTATTTAACGTTTCAATCACTACTGGTAAGCCAGAATCTAACGCATAAACAGTTAAAGCAACATTAGACACACTCCCTTCAGCATCAATAGCATTGCCACTAATAATTAAAGTACGGTTATTTTCAATAGCACTATGATTACTAACAACAGGACCAGCATTACGATCAACACGTTGGTTATTGTCAGCAAAAAATTGACCTAAATAATCAGCAAAATTAATACTGTCATCAGCAATATAATCGCCCGAAGCACCAGCACCACCTGACCAAGAATGATCTAAGTTATCAAACCATAGCATGCTTACTCGGTTGTTTTCCCATAAGGTTTCTGAAGCAGTATGCCCTGCACCTTCACTAATATTATTCGTGCCTGACAGTTGGCTAACTCCATAAACTGTAGCAAAGCCATTAGCATTTTGCTGGTTATAACAAGTGTTTACCGTAGTGTCTGCTGTGCCATGCCCTATTGCTGCTATTTGTGTAGCAAAATGGCTTTTAGCTGAACCAGCATAACCTTCACATCGAGATTTAAACGTTGAAGTTGATACAGTTTCACAAGTAGTAATAGCACCATTTGAGCTTGTGCCAATGGTAGGCCCAGCACTTGGCGCAACCCCAGCAAAAATATCGGGTGCTAAACAAGCGGTTTGCGCGGACATTGCAGCACCAGAAGATAAACCCGCAATATAAACTTGGTCGGGGTCAATACTTCTACTACTATCGCCACTTAAGGTATTGGCTAGACTAATGAGATTTTTATAGTCACCAGAGGTACGAGATACCGTTCCTTGCCAATATGACCAGCAACTGTAACCCGCTTTATTCATAGCATCAGGTAGCGCGATAACCATACCATGCGCTTCAGCTGCGTCTTCTAATTTTGCAGTTAGATAATTATTAATGGGTTGAACGCAACCATGTAGAACTATCAGTAAAGATTTACCTGTACCTATAGTTGAGTTTGAGTCAGGTGTGTAGATATGAACATTATTAAATCCCCCAATAGCAACATTTTGTTGCCAACTGCCCGCCAAAGTTTGAGGTGAAAAATATACCAATATACTAATTAAAGCATTGGCTAATAGTTTCGATTTATGGTGTTGTAATTTTTTTAATATGTGTTGTTTCATAAAGAGCCTATTGTTGTTTTATTATTGACTTTCTTAGCGTTATCTTCTTCATAAAATGTTCGAATCGATTAAAATTAGAACAGTATTAGATTAGCTAATTAAAAGACAAAAATAAGTGCCTCTTTAGTGCCATAAGGAATGCCAGAATAGGAAAATGACCATACATCCCTTACTTGCCAACAAACAATAGTAAGTTATTGGTTAAAATTTCAATTCATTGTGAGATAGTTAGGTGTGTTTTTAATGGTATCACCAGCCAATATATCTACTGGTACCCATTGATGTTCTATTTGTAATAATGAACATAACAGTTGAATTTAGTAGTCCTCCTGCAGGCCCTATTGGCGCGGTACTTGGAGCACCAACAGGCGATCAAGGTATTACGGCAGAAACACTTAACGCCCAACGCACAATAAAATTACAAGTAAGTTATAACTTCTTTTAATTTCTAAAAAGTTAACACCTACACTCAATAATAAATTTAATGCTTACCCACAACTTAGTGGGTAAGCATTATCTTTGAAGGCAGGAATAAAAAGCATAAAAATCCGATATAACCTTTATTCAGAAATAAATAGTATTTTTCAGCGTTAGTTTGCTGCTAAATCAGTAATATTCACCTTAGCATTATATTTACCTTTAGTTAATACATTAAGCATTACTTCTGGTTTATCACCATATTCTTGTACAAATTCTAAAATATTTTGGTCGTTACAAGTAACTTTATTTACAACAAAACGTTTGCTTAAACCAGAATCTTTAATTACGTTACGTAATTTAATTTTACTTTCGCCAGCAGCAGCTACACAGATTTTTGATGTTACATAATCATCCGCGGTAACAACGTTACTCGTAGCATTTGCTACACCCATAGTTGATAAAGTTAATGTGATTACTGTCAGTGCTTTTATCATTTTTTGTGTAAGTATTTTCATGATTGTCATCCTATAGTTAAGTTAGTTATAAGATTGCAATCGAAATGCCAACATTTATTTTTATTAATTTTCAATAATTTAAATAAAATCATATGTTTTTAAAAATTTTACCAATAATGCCGAAAACTAAAAAATGGTTAAAATGACCACATTTTAGCATTGGTATTTAGGCCGCTTATTTTGCTTCAGACTTTACTCCTAAATATTGACAGATTTATTAGAATACTCTTTTCATCTTAGCTAAACTTTTAACAGACTATAAATAACAGTAATGACCCACTACATGGCGTAAAATTTGAACAAATACTAACCGAACTTAAAAAGGAAGTTGGTTAGGATGAAATGGGTGAGTTACTTAATATCCTTTGTTTTATGAATAAACCACATCTTAAATCAAGTTTAAAATTTCTGCGTACAACCCCGTGGACACGCAGTAGAGTCTAAATTTTATATCTAAAAAAATTTTGCAGTAAGCATAAAGAAACGGACAAAATAATCTGGGCAATACTTGCCCAGAATAAAGATGTAGCCCAAACAATTTCTACCAAAACCACTAAACTGGCTTCCTTTATTTGGCCAACACCTAAATACCAATAGACTTCAACACATAACTAAAGAAAAATAACGAACAACGCACCTAAAAAAATAGGGATTAAGGTCTTTAATATCTGATGTCATAACAATCCCTTATAGTTTTATATTTTCATACTGCTTAGATTCAATTAAACTTGCAAACAAAAAGCGAGCCTAAGCTCGCTTTTAATATTATATATCAAACAGTTAATTAGTCTACATACGTTTCAATCGGTGGGCATGAGCACACTAAGTTTCTATCGCCGTAAACGTCATCAATGCGGTTTACTGTTGGCCAGAATTTATTCTTCGCTACACTTGGCACGGGGAATACCGCATCAGCTATGCTGTATGCTCTGTCCCAGTTAGCATCGGTAATATCTGCTAAGGTGTGTGGTGCATGATGTAGAGGGTTATTTTCTAACGTCCACTCGCCTGCTTCTACTTTACGAATTTCATCACGAATACAAACCATTGCTTCTACAAAACGATCTAATTCTACTTTAGATTCAGATTCTGTTGGTTCAATCATTAACGTGCCAGCAACAGGGAACGACATAGTAGGCGAATGGAAACCGTAGTCAATTAAACGTTTGGCTACGTCCATTTCTGTTATGCCGCTGGCTTCTTTAAGTGGGCGTAGGTCAACAATACACTCATGCGCTACGCGGCCATTTGGATCTGTGTATAAAATGGGGTAGTGTTGGCTTAACTTGGTAGCTAAGTAGTTTGCATTAGTAATTGCGTATTTAGTTGCTGCTGTTACCCCTTCTTTACCCAATAATGCAATGTAAAGATATGAAATACATAATATTCCTGCACTACCAAAAGGTGCTGCGGCTACTGCGCCATTGCCTGCGGTTGCTTCGTCAATATTCACAAGCGTGTGATCAGGTAAAAATGGTGCCAGGTGCGATTTAACACCAATAGGCCCCATACCTGGGCCACCGCCGCCATGTGGAATAGCGAAAGTTTTATGTAAGTTTAAGTGTGATACATCAGCACCAATAAAACCTGGTGAGGTAATACCCACTTGTGCATTCATGTTAGCACCATCAAGGTAAACTTGGCCACCGTGGGCATGAATAACCTCACAAATTTCAGCAATGGTTGTTTCATAAACACCATGGGTTGACGGATAAGTGATCATAATACATGAAAGATTATCAGCCAACTCTTCTGCTTTAGTTTTTAGGTCGTCCATGTCAACGTTGCCTTGTTTATCGCAAGCAACAACAACAACTTTCATTCCCACCATTTGCGCCGATGCGGGGTTAGTTCCATGAGCTGACGCTGGAATTAAACAGATATTACGATGCGAATCACCACGGCTTTCGTGATACTTATGAATAGTGATAAGACCTGCATATTCACCTTGAGCGCCTGAGTTAGGCTGCATTGATACTTTGTCGTAGCCTGTTAGTTCAACTAACCAGTCGGCTAATTCGTCAATCATTGTTTTGTAACCCAATGCTTGCTCTTTCGGTGCAAAGGGATGCATGTTAGCAAATTCAGGCCATGTTACAGGCATCATTTGTGCTGTTGCATTAAGCTTCATGGTACATGAACCAAGTGAGATCATAGAATGATTTAAAGCTAAATCTTTATTTTCAAGTCGCTTAATATAACGCAGCATTTCGGTTTCGCTGTGATAGGAATTAAATACTGGGTGCGATAATATGGCAGATTCACGTACTAATGACGCTGGAATGGATGAATGACCGTTGTTTACTATTTGCTCATCTAATTCGTTTACGTTTAAGCCGTGACCTGCGCCAAGTAAAATATCAAAAAGTTGGGCGATGTTTTCACGTGTTGTTGTTTCATCTAATGACACTGAAATTTGACCTTCAACATCAGTACGAACATTAGCGTTTGCAGCTAAGGCACGCGCTACCACGGTTTCTTTTTGAGCAGCGTCTACATTAAAAGTTAGGGTGTCAAAGTAGTTGGTATGCATAGCTGTTAAGCCTTTACTTGCTGCTCCTAAACATAAAATATCAGTAAAACGGTGAATACGGCTAGCAATAGTTTTTAAACCTTTAGGGCCATGATATACTGCATAAAACGCCGCCATATTGGCTAATAATACTTGTGCTGTACAAATGTTTGAGTTAGCTTTTTCACGGCGAATATGTTGTTCACGTGTTTGCATTGCCATACGTAGTGCATTGTTACCACGAGTGTCTTTTGACACCCCAATAATTCTACCCGGTAATGAGCGTTTGTATTGGTCGCTAGTTGTAAAGAATGCAGCATGAGGGCCACCGTAGCCCATGGGCACACCAAAACGTTGGCTTGAGCCAATAACAGCATCAGCGCCTAATTCACCAGGAGCTTTCAATAATACTAAACTCATTATGTCTGCAGCTACTGCAACAATGCCTTTCACTGCATGAATTTTTTCAATGAGTTCGCTTATGTCTGTTACTTCACCTGTGGCACTTGGGTATTGGATAAGTGCGCCAAAAATGTCATGCTCTGGAGCTTCATTTGCTGGTGCTACGACAATGTCAAAACCGAACATGTCTGCACGCTGTTTAACAAGGTCAATAGTTTGTGGGAAAACATCATCAGCGATGAAGTAAACATTAGACTTTTTATTTTTAGAAACACGTTTTGCCAGCGCCATAGCTTCAGCTGCTGCGGTTCCTTCATCCAATAACGAGGCACTCGCTAATGGCAAACCAGTTAGGTCTATACACATTTGTTGATAATTAAGTAGTGACTCTAAACGACCTTGTGCAATTTCAGGTTGGTAAGGTGTGTATGCTGTGTACCAACCTGGGTTTTCTAATACGTTACGGGTAATCACATTCGGCGTTAATGTACCGTAGTAACCTAAACCTATATACGATGTGTTTACTTTATTTAAGTTAGCAACGGCTTTTAAATCAGCCAAAGCTTGTACTTCTGTTTTACTGTTACCAATAGCTGGCAATGCTGCTAAGCGAATGTTTTTAGGTACAATTTCATCAATTAATGCATCAACTGATTCAACGCCCATTTCATTAAGCATAGTTTGAGTTTGCGTTTCGTCTGGCCCTATGTGGCGACGAATAAAGTCTTGTGTTTGCTCTAGTTGTGCTAACGACACAGAAGCATTGGAATTAACAGATAATTGAGAAGTCATAAAAGTTTCACTTAAATAATTTTACTTATATAGATAAAAGAAAGCCTCATATTCTAATAAGAAAAAAGAGGCTTAGTACTAGGTAGTAACTTTCTAGCTGAGGTGGTCAACTTTTAGGCAAAACCTTCATGTTGTGTGCTGTGGTAGCTTACATAAGCACTTAGCTTAATTTTAAAAAGCTAAGTGAATAAGCCAACAACAAAGACAATGCCAACTAAATTTGATTAACAACGCTAAAATGCGGAATGTAACCTATAACTAGTCTTCGTCGATAGAGTTAGCATACCCTGCGGCATCAAGTAAGCTATCTAACTCACTCGCGTCACCCACTTTAATTTTGAACAACCAACCGCTACCATAAGCATCAGAGTTAACTAACTCGGGTGAGTCTTCAAGTTCTTCATTCACTTCAACAACTTCACCTGAAATAGGCGCGTAAATATCTGAAGCCGCTTTTACTGACTCAGCCACACAAATGTCGTCACCTGTGCTCACTTGGTCACCCACATCAGGTAATTCAACAAACACCATGTCACCTAATAAATCTTGTGCGTGCTCAGTAATACCAACAGTAACAATACCGTCACCTTCTTCGCGTACCCATTCGTGGGTTGTTGCATATTTTAATTCTGAAGGAATGTTGCTCATTTTTATTTATCCTGTAAATATTGTAAATTAAATTTTTTGACGTTCGTTAATTCGTTTATCTGCTCATTTAACTGCATATTTAATATAGAACATCTGTTTATATTTTCAATTAAAAAACTTTTACGCCGTTGCGAACAAAACTTGGTTTAGTCACTTGTACTTTCACGAGTTTTTTACGCATTTCTACTTCAACCACATCACCTACTTTCACATTACGTGGTACACGCGCTAAAGCAACACTGTGCCCTAATGTCGGTGAGAATGTGCCAGAAGTAATTATTCCTTCAGAAAGAGAGCCATTACCAAGTTCAGTAATAACTTTTTGTCCTGTACGTAAAACACCTTTTTCTGTTAGTACTAAACCAACAAGTTTTGGTTGGTCACCCGATGCTTTTTGTGCGGTTAACACATCACGACCAATAAAGTCGCGATCTTCTGGTTCCCAGCTAATAGTCCACGCCATATTAGCCGCTAGGGGTGATACAGTTTCGTCCATATCTAAGCCGTATAAATTCATACCTGCTTCTAAACGTAAGGTGTCACGAGCACCTAAACCACAAGGAGTAACACCTAAATCAATGAGTTTTTGCCAAAAGTCTTCAGCTGAACTATCAGGCACTATAATTTCGTAACCTTCTTCACCAGTATAACCAGTCGTTGCAATAAATAAGTCACCTACTTGTGCACCAAAAAAAGGTTTCATACCTTCTACTGCAACAATTTGTGCGGGTGTTAATAAATTAGCAACTTTTGCTTTTGCTTCTGGGCCTTGTACCGCAATCATGCCAAATTCAGGACGTTCAGTAATTGTGACATCAAAACCTGTCACTTGTTTCGCCATCCAAGCCAGATCTTTCTCACGAGTTGCCGAGTTAACAACTAAACGATAATTTGTTTCTGAGAAGTAGTAGATGATCAAATCATCAATAACACCGCCATTTTCATTTAACATGCCAGTGTAAAGAGCTTTGCCAACAACGGTTAATTTAGCTACATCATTAATCACTAAACGACGTAAGAAGGCTTTAGCATCAGCGCCCTGCACATCAACAATAGTCATGTGAGAAACGTCAAACATGCCAGCATGTTGACGAACAGCATTATGTTCCTCAATTTGTGAACCATAATTGATAGGCATTTCCCAGCCGTGAAAATCAACCATTTTAGCGCCAGCGGCTAAATGTTTTGCGTGTAATACGGTTTTATTTGTCATACGTCATTCCTAAAGAAGTCATACTTAAAGCAGTGACACCTAAAACAGTTATTGCAAAAAATTGTAAAGGTGTTCCTCAAATTTGAACTAATTATAGCCGTCAAATTATGCTTATTCAACAAAAACACATCGTGTTATTCAAATTAAAAACCAACTTAATTACATTGTCAGAATTAAATTCAAATAAAGCCAACTTTAAAAAATAAAATATGGCTTTATCTATATATTTAGAAAATAGTCGAGATAAGTTTCATGTATTTTTACAATTATTGCTTTACCTGTGTAAAGCGCAGGAAAAGAGAGGCTGTTAATTTAATTTTTTTATTGCCAAATCGGGCAACTCAGTTTTTAACCCCAGAGCTTGATGTATCAAGCGCTTTTTAGCAGGTTTAAAATTGTCGAGTAAACTCATGCCAACGCCTCTAAGAAAAGAAAAAGCAGGCTGCTTTATTGAAAAAGTCTGTTTAATGGCTTCCATCGCTCCAATCATTTCAATAGCTTCACTTTTACGATAACGAGAAAATGCCTTTAATTGTTTTTGATCGCCAATATTTAATTGGTTTGTATTTTCTGAAGCGCCTTGTAGTGAAAGGGTTTGTGCTAATGACACGGCATCTAACAAGCCTAAATTCACCCCTTGCCCAGCTAAGGGATGAATAGTGTGTGCTGCATCGCCGATAAGCACCATACGATCTTTAACAAAATCTTGTGCTAAACGCATGGTTAGTGGGTGAGTAAATCGGTCGCTGATTAATTCAATAGTACCTAACTTGCCATCACTTGCGGCAGTGAGTTCTTTAGAAAAGTCTACAGCAGAAAGCTCTGTTAAACGCGTTGCTTCCTCAGGTGATGTAGAATATACAATTGAGCAGGTATCACTACCCTTAGGAAAAAGCGGTAGAAACGCTAATGGTCCTTCTGGCATAAATACTTGCCATGCTGTATTTTTATGCCCTTGTGAGCATTTTACCGTAGCGACTATCGCGTGGTGATCATAATCTCGGCTGATCAAAGCCATATCCATTTGTTTGCGTACCCATGAGTTTGCGCCATCAGCACCCACCACAAGTTTAGCAATAATTGGCATAGGCATATCTACCTTGGCATTACTCGTTTGCGACATATCAAAACTGGCAAAGGCTTCACTGTCGCCTACGGCAATATTGGCAAGTTTGTGCTCAGTAAAAAAATGAATATTTTCATCTGCTTGAGCTTTATTCCATAACGCATTACGAATAACATTATTTTCAATAATCCATCCTAAATGCGATTGTTGTGGAAAAGTATCTAGATCGTTTACAGAAAAATTTAATTTGCCAATACCTGATTTATCCCAAATATGCATGTGTTGATAAGCTTGAGTGCGCTCGTTGATAATAGCAGACCAAACCGATAAATTTTCAAATATAGTTTGGCTGGCAACATTAATAGCACTCACTCTTAGCTCAGGCTCTTCTGTTAATTCTGCAACAGGTAACGTGTCAGCAATGGCAATAGTTAGGTTGCTCGTTTTACGTAATGAAAGTGCTAGTGTTAAACCCACCATGCCAGCGCCTACAATTAACACATCAAATTTTTGCATTTTGTTCTCTTATCTACTTTTATATTTAACTGTTTTTATTTAGCTATTTATTTACTTAGTAACCCATTAATTTTGTAACGAGTATTTTTTTCAAGGGGGTTACATAGTTCATCACTTTTAAACCAATATTTCTACCTGCCACTAACGGAGGAAAATCATTGGCAAATAAAGTAACGAGCGAATCGGTAAGGTTTATAACTTGATTTTGATCCTGCTGACGTTTTTGCCCATATTCATTCAGTAAAGCAAAACTTCCTATATCATTCTCGTTAACCAACGCTTGCTCAATTTGCTTAGCCATTTGCTGTACATCTCTCAAGCCTAAATTAAACCCCTGGCCAGCAATAGGATGAATAGTGTGCGAAGCATTTCCAATAAGTGCCATTCGATGATAGGTTTGCTGTGCAGCTTGTACCAAAACTAATGGATAGACATCACGCTTGCCCACATAAGAGATAGCGCCAAGCCAACTACCAAAAGCTAACTCAAGTTGTTGCGAAAAGTCTTCATTGTTTAATGCCATTATTGCAACACTTTGCTCTGGTGTCATTGTCCAAACTAAAGCACAGCGATTTTCACCATTGGAATCAGCCCTCAACGTTGACAAAGGTAACATTGCTAAAGGGCCATACTCAGTAAACCGTTCATAGGCCTTATTGTTATGAGGTTTTTTAGTTGCAACATTTGCAATTAAGGCAACTTGTTGATAGTCGCTTTTGCTTGTATTAATACCAGCGAGTTGACGACAAGGCGAGTTTGCACCATCACATCCTAATAATAACTGTGTTGTTAAACCTTGTCCTGATCCAAGTTTAACTTCTACAGTGTCAATTTGATTAGGTCGCCAGTTAATATCGACTATTTTATCGGGGCTAAACCAATAAACATTACTTTTATTGGCTAATTCAGTCAATTGTGCTTGGCCAAGTAATGCCATGTCTATAACATGGCCTAGCGCTGAAACACCATAGTCTTGCGCTTCTATACGCGCTTTACCATAATGGCCTCTATCAGAAATATCTATTTTTTCTATCGCACACGCATCTTTTAATACATGCTGCCAAACGCCCATTTTATTTAAATAAGCAGCACTACCGTGTGACAAGGCCAAAACGCGATCATCAAACAAGGTATCAGGCTGATTATTCTCAGTGTTAGTTGCTGAGCTTACTGCAACATTTGTCGTTTCAACAATGGCAATTGATAATAGACTGCCATCTGGTTTTTTCAAATCAGCCAAGCTCAATGCCATTAAACTGCCAGAAAGACCACCGCCCGAAATGATAACATCAAATATATTAGGTTTATTTTTCATCACATTAGTTAGCCATCAAGGCTTCAATATCTGCTACAG
Source organism: Colwellia sp. E150_009 (assembly GCF_053543955.1). Classification (NCBI taxonomy): domain Bacteria; kingdom Pseudomonadati; phylum Pseudomonadota; class Gammaproteobacteria; order Alteromonadales; family Colwelliaceae; genus Colwellia; species Colwellia sp. E150_009. The sequence goes on along the minus strand of NZ_JBHFOM010000055.1, from coordinate 11,002 downwards.
TTTCAGGACAATACTGAGTTAAATTTTCACATCCAGTTTCAGTTACAACAATATTATCTTCTATACGAATGCCAATACCACGCCATTGAGGGTCTAAGTCAACATCATCAAGTGGCATATATAACCCCGGTTCTATGGTGAGTACCATGCCTGATACGAATGCACGACACTGTAATTTGTCTGCGCTAATTTCATAATCACCAACGTCATGAACATCTAATCCAAGCCAATGGCCTAAACCGTGAATAAAGTATTTTTTACAGGCTTTTTCTTCAATAAGTGTTGTTAAATCACCAGACAATATATTTAGTTCAGCTAAGCCTTGGGTTAAGCAAGCATTAGCAATGTCGTTAAGCTTTGCAAAACTAACCCCTGGTTTAATTGCTGAAATTACTTGTGACTTAGTCGCTAGTACCAATTGGTAAAGTGTTTTTTGTGCGGAAGTAAATTTACCATTAACAGGAAACGTGCGGGTTATATCTGCTGCATAACCAGACAATTCACCACCTGCATCAATCAACAGTAAATCGTTATCTTGTAGTTGTTCGTTATTATCAGTGTAATGTAAAATATTGGCGTTATCACCACCTGCAACAATTGTGGCATACGCAGGATAACGAGCACCATGACGGGTAAACTCGTGTAATATTTCATTTTCTATTTGATATTCAAATAAACCCGCTCGCGTTTTTTGCATCGCTCTTTTATGTGCTAAACATGAAATATAGTTAGCTTGCCTCATCAGTGCTATTTCATTGTCACTTTTTATTAATCGTTGTTCATTAATTAATGGTGCGGCATCCACTAATTGTGTTGGGGCTTTTACGCCTTGTCGCACATTTGCTCTAACTTGCGCCAGCAAATCAAAAACTTGTTCGGCAAGCTGTTGATCCTCAAAAGTAAAATAAACTTGTGTTAAATCATTTAAGTATTGAGGAAGTAAGTCAGTTTTTTCACCTAGGGTGAAACAATCATCAAACCCATATGTTTGACAAGCTTGCTCTTGCCCTACTCTGCGTCCGTGCCACACTTCTTGCAATTTGTCTTTTGGTAATGAAAATAAAATAGTTTGTTCAACATTATTACGCTTAAGCAGTACCAATAAAGCATCTGGTTCATTAAACCCTGTTAAGTAATAGAAGTTTTTATTTTGACAAAAAGAGAATTCAGTATCATTACTGCGTGTTATTTCATGGGCAGCAGAGAAAAGTGCCATTGAGTTATCAGCCATACTGGCAAAAAAATTGTCTCTATGTTGCTTAAAATCACTCATAGGTAAACGAGCTATGCCGGGTAATGCTTTATTTGGATGTTTCATATTATTTACTGCTTTTTTACTTATAATTTTACTCATGCCAATATTATTGCCATAACGGGAACTAATGAATAGTGCTATTAGCTGGGTTGTCGCCGCCCGACTTAGTCGGTAACGTTGCTAACTCACTAAAACACAATAAAGCTGAAATACGAACATATTCATTTATTTCAAAATACGCTTGTTCAGTTGACTCATCTTCTTCCATTTCATCTGACAAATTAGCAATTTCTGCAAAGTCGGTAATAACTTCTTTCACTTCTTCTGAAATTACAGGGCTATCTTTTTGTTGCAGGCCAAAACCTAAGTTAAAACCTTGAACCCACACACTTAATGCATGACCACGTTCAACAATAGAATCGTCATCATCGGGCAACATCAATTGAAAGCCATAGGCGTCATCTAAAATATCGGTCCAGAGTTCACTAAACATTTGTTTAACTGTTAACTTAACATTGCTAGGTAAACTGTCGCCACTATTAAACAAGTCATTTAACATAGAGAGATAACTAGTGTCTTCAAAAGGAAAACCAGCACAAATTAAGCCTGTTAATACACCATGAATTTCACTCGCATGTGCTTTAATATTTTCAGTTGTGATGATAGCTTGTGCGCTAGCAAAGTCTAATTGATTACTTTGCTTTGCGTCTTGATTAGAACGGTGAGACATAATGAATCGCTTTAATTAAAAAAACTAATGCCATATCCTAACATTTGAGCTCATAAAAGGCATGAGAAAAGTTGTCATTTACTTGCATCGCAATATCAGCGCAGTTATAGTGCAACTCTGCGGATAAAACTCGTACTTTCAAATGGAATGGAACTATATATGATTGGAAATTATACAAATTATATGCTCGGATATTATACAAAATGAATCAACGTACTGTTGAAATCAATGTGCTAGATCGCAAATTAAAAGTGGCTTGCCCTATTGGACAAGAAAGCGCTTTGTTAGGCGCTGCGGCCGAGTTAAGCGAGAGATTAACCAAAACCAATACGAGTAAGTCTATTTCTAGTCCTGATCAAGCTCTGTTAATGACGGCACTAAACCTAGCGAACGATTTATTGATAGCAAAAGAACAACTTAAATCGACACAAAAAGAAAATAAGCAAAAAATTGCTTTGCTACAGTCAACCATTGAACAAGCGTTAGCGCCCACTAATAAAAAACAAGCCTAATTGCTTTTGTTTTCAATTAATCCCATATTTTGCCAAAGCTTGCTTGCAACAGGACCAAGTAATCTAGATTTTAATTTAATGGCTTGATAGTTTAATGCTATTTGCGTATCAAAATCGTTTAACTGAACTGTAAGCAGTGTTTTAGCTTTCAGTTCGTCTTTTATCATATGGTCTGGTAAACGCCCCCAGCCCATTCCACTCATAATCAATGTTTTTTTAGTGTTAAAATCATTAACATACCAACAACGTTGTCCTGTTTGAACGCTATAATTTACCCCTTGGCTACTTTGTCCTGAGTCTTGCACCACTATTTGATATTCGTCTTTTAATTCTGTCACACTGGTTAATTGACTATGACGTTGTAAAAATTTGGGTGCTGCCACATTGTACAAATAACCTTGGTATAGCTTATTCGCTTCATACTTTCCTGAGTGTAATGCTAGGCTGTCAACTGCAGTTAATGCCAAGTCAGCTTGTTCTGACTTCACTGCTTCTAACGCACCATTTATATATTCTTGACTTAAAATAATTTGCGTATGAGGAAACTCATTTTGTGTTAATTCAAATACAGGAAGAATTCTTTTCAAGTCATAAGAGGCTTCAATTGCGATTGTAATGCTTGCTTCATTGCCATGTAATAAAAAAGAAGCCAGTTGTTTAATTTGCCCTGCTTCATTAAGTAGTTTCAGCGCATGTTGGTAAATTTGCTTACCGTTGTCTGTTAGTAGTAAACGATACCCTTGTCGACTAAACAATTGGAAACCCATTTGAATTTCTAGTTGTTTAATGCCCTGGCTAATAGCTGGTTGTGTTTTAAATAGTTTTTCACTCGCGGCTTTCAGGGTCCCTAATTCAGCCACCTTTACTAACATGTTTAATTGCTCTAATGTCATTGACTGAATCCATCTACTTTATATAACCACAAACAAGTTAAATATAAATTAACAAGATATAAAGAAAGCTTCAATATTAATTTATTTTTATTGCTGTAATATTGCCCATATCTATCTATAATAATTTTCATTCAACAAATTACGGAGTAATGTATTGAACAACACAAGCTCAAGTTATGGTTATGTTAGTATCTTTTTTCATTGGGTATCGGCACTCACCGTTTTTGGCTTATTTGGCCTAGGTTTTTACATGGTTGATTTGACTTATTATGATTCGTGGTACAAAACAGCCCCTGACTTACATAAAAGCATAGGCTTAATCTTCTTTGCTTTTATGCTACTGAGAGTTTTATGGCGAATTAAACAAGTAAAACCAGATCATTTAGCAAGCCATGGCGCGTTTGAAAAGAAAGCAGGCAAAGTAATACATGGTGTACTTTATCTATTAATCTTCATTATTATGTTAGCAGGCTATTTAATTTCAACCGCAGATGGTAGAGGTATTGAAGTATTTGAGATTATAACAGTACCCGCAATGGGATTTAGCATTGAGAATCAAGAAGATATAGCAGGTTTAGTACATGAATGGTTGGCCTACTTACTTATAGTGCTTGCTACATTACATGCTTTAGCAGCGCTAAAACATCATGTTATTGATAAAGATGATACCTTAAACAGAATGATTGGCAGAAGCCTTAAAACGGAGAACACAAATGAAAAAACAATTAACTAAATTGGCCTTAACATCGTTGCTTGGTGCAACTTTTTTATTACCAGTAGCTAATGCAGCAGACTATGTTATTGACACCAAAGGAGCCCATGCTTCAATTAACTTTAAAGTACAGCACTTAGGTTATAGCTGGTTAACTGGTCGTTTTGATAAATTCGGTGGCACATTTAGTTATGATGCTTCAAATATTGCAGCATCAAAAATTGAAGTTAGTATTGATACCACTAGCATAAACTCAAACCATGCAGAACGAGATAAACATCTTAAAGGTGATGATTTTCTTGATGTTAGTGCATTTAATACGGCCAAATTTGTTAGTACCTCAGTTACTGACAAAGGTGATGGTAAATTAGCTGTGGCTGGTACATTTACATTTCACGGTGTTAGTAAAGACATTGTTATTGATGCACAAACCATTGGTGAAGGTAAAGATCCATGGGGTGGTTATCGTGTTGGTTTTAGCGGCACTACAACAATAGCATTAACAGATTTTGCAATTAAGAATATTTTAGGTCCAGCTTCTAATGATGTGCAATTAAACCTTTATGTGGAAGGTATCAAGCAGTAATAAACACGGTGCAATCAATATGCTTTTTGGTTGCACCATTAATGTTAATTTCTCACCGTAAATACACAGCAAAACCTTACTTATTTTACTCAAATTGCCTTAGTAAATTTTTCATTAACTGATTGTTATAATGGGTTACAACATTTTCGCTATTGAAAAGCTGTGGTAATTCAATAAAAAAAACAAATAAAATAAGCGCTGCACCAAAGAGCGTATATACTGTAAAAATACAAAGTATTACTCCTGCCGCCATCAAGATTAAATTGATTACCCCTTTCTGCCACTTACCTAAATAAAAATGATGTAAACCCGCAATAAAAAACCAATTTAGTGCCGCATAGGTGTCTGGGTCTTTAATTTGTTGTAACTCTTGTGCGTAGTACAACCTTTTTTGTTCAACAGAAAGCGCCGCAATGCGCAATCTTAGCTCGTTTTCTTCTAAGCGGAGTGCTTCCTTGTTTCGGATGAGTTCCATTGTTCAAATCCTTTTATATTGTTTTATTCTCCGTTGTATCAGGTTTAGCTTGACAAAAAACCGGTACGGGATCATCTTTAATATTTACACAATCTCGATCATTACAACGTCTAATACGGTTAATGCCTAATTTAACACCTTTCACTACACCAAAATGTTCTATCGCTTGATAAGTATAATGCGAGCAAGTTGGTGTAAAGTTACATGATGTTGCAAAATGCCGCTCTGAGCCGCCCGTTTTTTGATAATATCGGATGGCTTTTAACAGCGCATTTTTAATTATATTTTTCACTCTTTGTTTTAGCTATTTTTATTAACTATTAGAACGGCCAAGCGTTAAAATAACCGCTTCTCTATTCCAAAATAACCAAAATCGTTTTTGCTCGATCACTTGAAACACAAGTTGCCAACCATCATTTGCTTCTTGATTCAATGTCGCTTCTAAACGTTTTAAAGGTAATCCACTCGATCCTAAGAAAATAGTACCGCAGCCACCTTCGGTTACATAGATAACTTTATATTCGTCAAATTTCATACATGACTTCCTTGATTTTGTAATTAATTTTTCATTCTATAAGATAAAATGTAAAAAAACGATAGATATTTCAAAAGCTATTTTTATTATCCATATCAACTTTTAAACAATTACTGCCCCATTCCTCTAGTCAACTACCTAGTGACACTGGTAGAATCTAGACCATTATTATTTTATGCAAATTTATGCAAAATGACAAAATGAGACAATGAACAATGGGAAGAGCTTATCAAAACCGAAAATTATCCATGGCAAAAACTGCTGGAGCCAAAACTAAAGTCTATTCAAAGTACGGTAAAGCCATTTACGTTTGTGCTAAAAATGGCGGGATAGACCCTGATGGTAACCTTGCTTTACGTGGTTTAATCGATCGTGCCAAAAAAGATCAGGTTCCTACACACGTAATTGATAATGCAATTAAAAAGGCATCAGGTACTGGTGGTGAAGATTTTGAAGAAGCACGTTATGAAGGCTTTGGCCCTGGTAACTGCATGGTGATTATTGATTGCTTAACCGATAATGGTAATCGCACAATTAAAGATGTTCGCCAATGTTTTACCAAAACTAATTCAAAAATTGGCTCTTCTGGCACAGTTTCACATATGTTTGATCACCAAGCGGTATTTGCATTTAAAGGTGAAGATGATGAAGCTGTTTTAGAAAACTTGATGATGGCTGACATTGATGTCACTGACGTTGAATTAGAAGATGGCATTATCACAGTATATGCTCCACATACTGAGTTTTTCAAAATAAAAACCGAATTTGCAAACTCAATGCCTGAATACGATTTAGAAGTTGAAGAAATAACGTGGGTTCCACAAACCTATATTGATATTGAAGGTGAAGAAGATCTTGCTAACTTTGAAAAATTCATTGCTATGCTAGATGATTGTGATGATGTGCAACACGTTTATCATAATGCTGAAATTAAAGAAGAATCTTAAGATTACCTTTAAAAATCTTCAGCTGTTTCAAATGTCATCACGACTTTGCTAACAGGGTGCTTCAGCGTTAACATTTGCGCATGTAAATGTAAACGCTGAGGTTTTTCATTGCTACTCAACTTATATATACCGTTACTATGTGTGCCACTGCCATATAAATCATCACCTAATATCGGTGTATTTAGCCCTTTAGAGTGAGCACAATGTACCCGTAATTGATGTGTTCTCCCTGTTTCAGGATATAAGTATAGTTTCGATTTTCCCGTTACAGTATTTATTATTTGCCATTGAGTTTTTGCCTGTTTGCCATGTTCAAAACACACTAATTGTCTTGGTCTATCTTCTAAATCACCTCTTAATGGTAGGTTAATTTCGCCTTGGATTGATATTTTATCAACTGTAATTTCAGTTTTACTCTCAATTTTTCTTTCAAGTTCTCTTTCAAGTAATGCCACATAGCGTTTTTTAATCGTTCGATTAATAAATTGCTGCTGAAGATTTTTTTGTGCCCTTTTAGTCAAGGCTAACACCATTACACCAGACGTAGACATATCTAAACGATGAACAATGAGAGAGCCTGTGGCCTGCGGAAATTGCTTTTTAATTCGTGAGTAAACTGAATCTTCAATATATTTACCTGGCACCGATAAGAACTCACTGGGCTTGTTAACAAGAACCATGTCATCATCTTGATAAATAATCTCTAAGGTTTTCCCTTCTGCTGGGTTAACTAACAAGGGGTTGTCATCTAATGTAATACCTTCAAGCATATGCGGTAAAATAATCTGACATTTACCTGAACAGGCGGCGTAAAAATTTTTATGTTGTCGTATTTCCGATTTAGGTGCACATCCCCACCAAAATTCAGCCATAGCCAAGGGTTTCAATTGATATTTAAAAGCATACTGCAACAATTTGGGTGCAGCGCAGTCGCCTGTTCCTGCTGGCGGTATAGAATGAGGCGCATTTTGAAATAACTCCATTAAATCTTTTTCTACACCTGCACTGTTCAATAAACGATACTGTTTGAATAGTTTTTTTTGCAGCCTAATTGAAAGCCGCTTACGAGTATTTTTAACGGCGTTAATTTCATCCATAATCACATTAAGTTGTTGCTCTATGTGGATGATTTTCTCATGCCAATAATATTTTAGATCTCGCAGCTGGTTTTTATCGTCAATACTTTCTTTGGCTAGCTGCTGAAGTTGCTGTGCTAACGCATCACCCGCTAATTCGTGGGTTAACTCGTTACGCTTGGCTTTTCTTACTTTACGATTTTTCGCCATAATATCGCGGTGTTGTTCAACTTGCTTGTCTTGCTGAGCAAGTAATTTTGTAAGTGTCAGTTCATATTCTGATATTTTGGTATTGGTAAGTAAGTGGTCTAATTCGTCATTTAATTTATTAATTATTTGACTTTGCTCATGAAAAAAATCAGCTTGTTCATCAAGATCAACCACTGGCGGCACAAAGTGTATGTCGGTTTCACTGGCAAGTTTCTTCCCAGAAAAAGCACTAAGATAGCCTATTGTTCCCTGTGTATTTTCTACCAAAAGAATACCAAACATTTTCCCACTTTGGTTTAACTCTGCTTTAAGGTGTTGATGTAACTCAAGTTGATATTGTAATTCTGTTGATGCTAATAAACATAATGGGTGAGGCTCATAACAAAAAGGGAAAGTAAAACGTTTAGGCAAAGAATAACTTTTTATACTGTGACTAAAAGGGGTAAAACAAATTGGCTGCGTTGTCATAAGGCTATTTAATGTTATTCACTAGCACTAAGCATTGTTTTAGCGCTATTCATTCGATGATTATACGGGTAAAATCCCTCCCTTTTAAGTTTTGCTCAATTAAATTTGTAAAAATAGGTTATAAAATGTCTTCTAAAATTGAATTATTAGCCCCAGGTGGCGATGTCGATGCTATTAAAGCGGCGATTATTGCAGGTGCCGATGCGGTTTATTGTGGCCTAGATACCTTTAATGCCCGAAACAGAGCGTCTAATATATATTTTGATGAATTAGTGGGGATTATTCGTTTAGCACATCAATATCAATGTAAAATATTTCTGACCTTAAATATTGTTATTTTAGAGCGAGAGTTTAAAACCTTAGCAAAATTATTAAGTAAGTTAGTCAATACCACATTAGATGGTGTGATCGTGCAAGATCTTGGACTGTTCAATTTAATTACCAAGCACTTTCCTACTTTAGATATTCACGCTTCAACACAACTCACTACACATAATGCTGGGCAAATTCCATTTTTGAAAAAACTAGGTGCTTCAAGAGTAAATCTTTCCAGAGAGTTAAATTTAAAAGAAATTAAAGCATTGGCAACCGTTGCTGAAAAAAACGACGTATTAGTTGAAGTATTTGTTCATGGTTCCTTATGTGTGGCTTTTTCTGGTTTATGTTATTCAACCTCTGCTAGTGTGGGTAATTCTGGTAACAGAGGACGTTGTAGCCAAGCCTGCCGAGAAGAATATGAAACCACAGAATCAGGCAATAACTTTCCGTTAAACATTAAAGATAATTCTGCTTTTTTTGATTTACCTGCATTAATCGACGCGGGTGTACATTCTTTTAAAATTGAAGGCCGAATAAAAGGGGCTAACTACGTACATACAGTTGTTGATAGCTTTCGTAAACAAATTGATGGTTTTTTATCAACGGGTGAATTAACTCAAGATGGCGAGCGACTTTACCAAGTATTCAATCGTGATTTTTCAAATGCCTTTTTACGTGGTGATTTAAACCAGTCAATGTTTATTGATAACCCCCGTGATAACTCAACCAAACATGCGATAGAAAAGAAAAATGCTATTTCTGTTGTTCAAATTCATGATGCTGAACAAGAGCTACACCAACAAAACAAGCAAATTAAAGCGACTGTATTTGATAAAATAAGCTGTTTAAGTATTGCAAAAACTCCATTAAACCTAACTTTTTCAGGTGAGCTTAATCAGCCATTAAGCATTTGTGCCAAAGTAATGACAATGGATAGCGAACAAGAATTTACGGTAAAATCGGTCAGTAAACTTGTCTCGAGTGATAAAGTCAGTATTGATAAACAAGTTATTGAGAAACGCTTTAAAAGCTTTGACAATAGTAGTTATAATTTAACTGGTATTAATACTGACAATTTAGTACAAGGGTTAAGCATTCCTTTTAAAGAATTAACGACATTGAAAAAACAATTAGCCATATTGTTAAATAATAATAAAGCCATATTACCTGAAGTAACCTTGCCCCCACTCAAGAGCTATCCTAAAACTGCTGACGTTTCATCAACAAGCATTAAACCTAAACTCTCATTATTAATTTGTGACGAAGCCGATATTAACTTAACCCAAATAACAAATGCTGATGTGTATTTTAAACTGCCTGATGCTTACAAACGTGGTTGCACAAAATATGTAAATTTTTTTAAGGAGAATCCAACATTAATCCCTTGGTTTCCTTCGGTGTTAATTGGTAAAGATTACGATGTTGCTTTAAATATTTTACGACAAGTAAAACCTAAAACCATTGTTACAAATAATACAGGGATTGCTTATGAAGCTTACTGTTTGGGTATAAAATGGATCGCTGGGCCTTTCTTAAATACAACGAACTCATATGCTTTGTTAGCAATGAAAGAAACATTTGACTGTGCGGGCGCCTTTATTTCAAATGAAATAAACCAACAACAAATGAGAACGATTGCCCGACCTAATAATTTTAAACTATTTTATAGTGTTTACCACCCTATTTTATTGATGACCAGCAGACAATGTTTCTTCCAACAAAGTGTTGGCTGTGAAAAACCTAGAATTGACAATGGTTGTATGTTGTCTTGCGATAAATCAACGAGCATTACTAACTTAAAAGGCGATAACTTTGCTATTGATAAACAAAAAGCAGGCTATCCTAGCATTTATAATCAAGATCAGTTTTTAAACACTGAGATCATCAAAGATCTTTCTGACTTATATGACGGCTTTATGATTGATTTAACCAATATTGGTGCTGGCGATAAAATATCACCTGATAAAGTGGCTTTAATAAAACAGTTTGAAAATTTGCTTAATCCAGAAATTAACGAAAATACGGATCATGAAAGTATAAACGCAACATTAAACCTAATGGTGCCTTCATCAACTAATGTTCAATATCATAATGGACTGTAGTTAATTGGTTAATACCAAGTTGATTAAGTTCTTTCCCACTCAGCGAGAATTAAAAGGCTTAAAGGCAAGGCATTGATTGAAGAGAATGGTCATTCCCTTGTCAAAATCAATAACGCCGCATATAAGCCTTTTAAACTCGCCCTTTGGGAGCTCATTAGCAAACTGATAACATCGCAAAATTGA
>NZ_JBHFOM010000054.1:0-29249 GCF_053543955.1 Colwellia sp. E150_009 | reverse complement strand
AAGAGAAAAGTTCATCGCTCTACCAACTGAGCTATTGGGAAGTTAGTTTTTTTATAGACGAAAAAAAACCTGCAGAAAGCAGGTTTAATTTCTTACCGAAGTAATGTGGCTCCCCAAACTGGGCTTGAACCAGTGACACATGGATTAACAGTCCATCGCTCTACCAACTGAGCTATTGGGGAATAAACTTTTTTAAACTTCTGTTTATTATTGAAGTTAAATGTGGCTCCCCAAACTGGGCTTGAGAAACCATCAGCGACACATGCTATTATTAGAGAGTACAGTCCATCGCTTTACCGCTCTTCATTTGTCGCCAACATAAAATGTGGCTCCCCAAACTGGGCTTGAACCAGTGACACATGGATTAACAGTCCATCGCTCTACCAACTGAGCTATTGGGGAATTACTTTCTTTCGTTAGCGTGTTAACCATCTTGGCTAACGGAGCGGAATATTAAAGACCTGATGCCTATGTGTCAATACTAAAATAAGAAAAAAATCATTTATTAGTTTGTTTGCTCATTTTGCGTCCAGTAAAGTCAGTTTGTCAGCACTTTTTGGTAGTTTTATGTACGCAGCTTATTAAGCGCTGATAAAATATAATAAGCGCTGATAAAATATAATAAAAATTTAGTTATCCACCAAAGTTGTGGATAACTATGTGGGTTAATTTGTAAGAACTCGTTGCATTATCGTTTTTCTTAGCGTGTAGTTAAGTCAATAGTTAATTGTGTTTTTTTTATTTTGTTATTTTATTCAATGATTTAGGTTTTGTTTGTTGTTTTATTAACACTTTGGTTTGATTTTTAACCAGATGGATATTTAGCGACATTTACTGTGAATTTCTCTCGCTTTTGATTACAATATATGTAGCAGAACTTGATTCGAATTCAGCATATGTTGATGTGAAGTTAAGTCTTTTAACTTAGGTCTTTATAAAATTTATTAATGACGTCAAATAATATAGCAAAAAATAATAAACAACCGGTTAATTTACTGAAAGACCCAGTTGCTAATACTTTAAAAAGAATGACCATTCCGATGATTTACGGCATGATTTTATTGATGACGTTTAATTTAATCGATACTTTTTTTGTCAGTATGCTAGGTACTCAACCTCTAGCAGCCATTAGTTTCACATTTCCAGTAACTTTTACAGTTATTAGCTTAATGATCGGCTTAGGAATAGGCACATCAGCCGTTATTGCCAAATTCCTTGGTCATGATGATCATGAATCAGCCAAAAATTCTGCAACAGCGGCATTATATCTTGCTGCTATCGTTGTTATCAGTTTATCGTTTGTTGGCTATTTGTTTACTGATGAACTCTTTACTTTACTTGGTGCTAAAGCATCTTTATTACCTTTGATACATCAGTATATGGATATTTGGTATCTGGGTAGTGTGTGTCTCATTGGTCCAATGATTGGCAATGCTGTGTTGCGAGCCTCGGGTGATACAAAAACACCAAGTATAGTGATGGGAAGTGCGGGGCTTATTAACGCAGTTCTTGATCCTATCTGTATTTTTGGTTTTGGACCTGTGCCAGCAATGGGGCTTGAAGGTGCGGCTATAGCTACCTTTATTTCATGGCTTTTTGGTTTGGTATTTGTGCTTATTATATTAACTAAACAGAAAAATTTAGTTCATACACATTTAATACCAATTAAACAATTAATGAACTCGTGTCGAGGTATTTTAAAAATAGGTTTACCTGCGGCGGGCGCTAACATGCTAACACCAATTGCTGCCGCTATTATGACTGCAATTGCGGCAACTTATGGTGAATCAGTAGTGGCTGGTTTTGGGGTAGGCACTCGCATAGAGTCTATTGCATCCCTTGTTGTTTTAGCGTTGTCTATGACTTTGCCACCCTTTATTAGTCAAAATTTTGGTGCAGGTCACATGCATCGTGTTGAACAAGCCTATAAAACCGCCATTAAGTTTATTTTATTTTGGCAAATATTCGTTTATTTAGTCTTGGTTATATTGGCTCCTTGGATTGCTTCCGTTTTTGCTAAGGAACAAAAAGTTGCTGATATTATCATTTTGTTTATGTGGATTTTACCTTTAGGTTATGGCTTACAAGGCATTGTGATTTTAACTAATTCATCTTTTAATGCGTTGCATAAACCTATAGTCGCTTTATTGTTAAGTATTGTAAGATTATTTGTTTGTTATGTACCTTTAGCTTACCTTGGAAGTTATTTATATGGTTTACATGGCTTTTTTATTGGCGCTTTGATGGGTAATTTAATTATGGCATTAATTTCTTATCGACTTTTTTCAAAACAGTTTAATGATGATGAGTATACGGTAAAGGAACAATTAACTTGAAAGAACAATTGTTAAACGAGACCATGATGAAAGAACCGACAATAAAGTCATTAAAAATTGAATCAAATTATACACCAAGTGGCGATCAGCCAACGGCGATAAAGCAATTATTAGAAGGGGTAGAGTCGGGTTTAGCTCATCAAACTCTATTAGGGGTTACTGGATCGGGGAAAACCTTTACAGTAGCTAATGTAATTGAAAAACTTAATCGACCTACCATGATGTTAGCGCCAAATAAAACGCTAGCAGCACAACTGTACGGTGAAATGAAAGAGTTTTTCCCCAATAATGCGGTTGAATATTTTGTTTCTTACTACGATTATTATCAACCTGAAGCTTATGTACCTACAACAGACACTTTTATTGAAAAAGACGCTTCTGTTAATGAACATATTGAACAAATGCGTTTATCGGCGACAAAAGCATTATTAGAACGTCGAGATGTAATTATTATTGCTTCTGTATCAGCTATTTATGGTTTGGGTGATCCTGATTCATATTTAAAAATGATGCTTCACATCAGTGTTGGCGATATTATCAATCAGCGAGATATTTTACGCCGTTTGGCTGAATTACAATACAAGCGTAATGATGTGGCTTTTGCACGGGCTACTTATCGAGTTCGTGGAGATGTGATTGATATATTCCCTGCAGAATCTGATCGTCTTGCTTTGCGGGTAGAATTGTTTGATGAAGAAATTGAACGTATCAGCCAGTTTGACCCATTAACAGGGCAGGTTGAGCGTACATTACGTCGTGTTACTGTATATCCCAAAACACACTATGCAACGCCTCGTGATAAAATTTTATCGGCAGTGGAAAAAATTAAAATAGAATTAAAAGAGCGTTCTCAATATCTTAAGGACAATAACCGTTTAGTCGAAGAACAGCGTATTACACAACGTACTCAATTTGATATTGAAATGATGACTGAACTTGGTTATTGCTCAGGTATTGAAAACTACTCTCGCTATTTATCAGGCCGTGAAGAGGGCGAAGCCCCCCCGACTTTATTTGATTATTTACCAGATGATGGTTTACTTATTATTGATGAGTCTCATGTTACTGTGCCTCAAATCGGCGCTATGTATAAAGGGGATAGGTCGCGAAAAGAAAACTTAGTGCAATATGGTTTTAGATTACCATCAGCCCTTGATAATAGACCAATGAAGTTTGATGAATTTGAAGCATTATCACCGCAAACTATTTATGTGTCGGCAACACCAAGTAATTATGAAATTGAAAAATCAGCTGGAGATATTGCAGAGCAAGTTGTCAGACCTACAGGCTTATTAGACCCAGAAATAGAAGTGCGCGACGTAGAAACACAAGTTGATGATTTGTTATCAGAGATTAATAAACGTTTACCCTTAAATGAACGCGTACTTGCTACTACCTTGACGAAACGAATGGCAGAAGATTTAACTGATTATCTAGACGAGCATGGTATAAAAACCCGTTATTTACATTCTGATGTTGATACAGTTGAACGTGTTGAAATTATTCGTGATTTTCGTTTAGGTAAATTTGATGTTCTTGTAGGAATTAACCTCTTGCGAGAAGGTTTAGATATGCCAGAAGTATCACTTGTGGCAATACTCGATGCAGATAAAGAAGGTTTTTTACGCTCAGAGCGTTCGTTAATTCAAACTATTGGTAGGGCTGCACGTAATATTAATGGCCGTGCTATTCTTTATGCCAGTAAAATTACTAAGTCGATGCGTAAGGCGATTGATGAAACTGAGCGTCGACGTGAAAAGCAGCATCAGTATAATTTAGATAATAATATTGTGCCAAGAGGCGTAATTCGTAAGATTTCAGACGTTATGGATGTTGATGGTTTTAGTCAGTCAAAAGAGCTAGATCAAGTGGCTGAAAGAACGGCTAATTATCAAGCTTTAAGCACAAAAGAAATTGACGATAAAATTATCGCACTTGAAAAAGCTATGTATACGCACGCTCAAAATCTAGAATTTGAGCAAGCGGCGTCAATACGTGATGATATTGCTAAATTAAGAACCCAACAATTAAGAACTTAGGGACAGTATACCTGTTACCCAATAGTTCAGGTCATAAATTTTTAGCTATTTATTATAATATATCATCTAAGGTCTATTATAGAATAACGATTAATAATTTTAGCTACGTCATCACTATTACAATTGCCTAAATGGCTAATTTCATCAATTATTTTGTCTTGTATATCCACAGGAAAAAGTAACAATTGTTCAAGGTACAGATGTGCTTGTGTGGCGTTGTTTGCATCTATCATTTTATTTAAACGTTGAGCTTGTATTCTGAAGGCTTCACTCATAATAATACTCTGTATATCGAAGTAGTATAAATATAAGTTTAGACTAAGCTATGATAAGGGTTAGATAGAATTTGTCTTAAAATAGAACCAAAGGAAGATAATATTCTATAGTGTGATTGATAGTGTTATTGATAGTATTAAAAGTGATTGATATTCAATATATTTTACAACGAGTAAAATAGAGAGAATAAAAAATTTTATTTACCACAATGAGGACATTTTCCACTATGATGACCTTGCTTTAGTTGAATGATACTGTGTTGTAAATCTTCAGGGTCAATTTCCAGCTGATTAGCTAATCTTTCTAATGCTTCATAGTCCTCCATATCTATAGGACCATCGGCTAAAACTTTTGTGATCTGTGCATCTAAATTTTCTTTTCTTTGTCGTAATTCTTCACCAAAACGACCAGCTAGCATGCCCGCAGGTAGTGCGACTAAAGCAACACCAGCAAGCATGATAAAGGTAGAAATAACTTTGCCTATGGCGGTAATGGGGATCACATCACCGTAGCCAACAGTGGTCATAGTAACAACTGCCCACCAAAAAGATTGCATAATACTACCGAAATGTTCAGGCTGTGCTTTGCCTTCTACAAATTGCATTATGCTGGCTGCAATAATAATGAAAAACAACATCACCATCATTGCGGCCATGATGCTTCGAGATTCTTTTATAATAACAGTAGCAAATATATTAAACCCTTTAAAATAATGGGTTAATTTTAATAATCTCAGTACTCTTATCAGGCGTAATGCCCGTAAATCTATAGCGAAAACCATGGCTATGAGAAATGGTAAAATGGCAATTAGATCAATTAGTGCTATAGGGGTGAGTATATATTTAACTCTAGATTTGAAGGCAGAAACATTGTTGTATTCTGTTGCTTCAACAGCACACCAGACCCTAAGTAAATATTCGACGCAAAATATAAATAATGAAACCAGTTCAAATTGAAGTAAAGCGTCTTTATATAATAAAAAGTAATCAGGTTCTGAGGCTGTTATAGCAGCGGCCACATTAGTAATAATTAAAGTAATTAAAAAAAAAGTAACCAGTTTAGCAACAGTGCTTGATGTCGTTTCACTTTCAAGTAATTGGTATGCTTTTACACGTAATGTAGGCGTTTTACTTGGTTGATTCAACATATGAGCACTTGTTAATTTAATAGAATATTAATGGTTATTGTGTTACTTGGTTTCAGTGATTACTCATATTCAATAGGATCAATCACCTTATTATCTCTAAAAGCTTCAAGACGCTCTTGGCATGAACCACACTTTCCGCAAGCTTTTTCTCTGCCATTGTAACAAGTCCAAGTTTCACTATAGTTTAATCTCATACTGAGTCCATCAGCTAATATAGCTGATTTATTTACCGTTAAATAGGGACTGAATATTTCCACACTTTCATAATTTGCAATTTGGCATACATCATTCATTTTTTGTACAAACTCTGGACGACAATCAGGATAGATTGCGTGATCACCACTATGAGCCCCATAATAAACTTGTGATGCGCCAACTGACACAGCATAACCCACAGCCAACGATAATAAAATCATATTGCGGTTAGGTACTATTGTAGACTTCATGTTTTCTGCAGCATAATGACCTTCTGGAATATCAATATCATCAGTCAATGAAGATCCTGCAAGTAATTGGTTTATTGATGAAATATCAATGACTTTATGCTTTATGTTTAAAGATTTGCATACTTTGCTAGCACACTGCAATTCTTTTACATGACGTTGACCATAATCAAATGAAAGCGCGAAAACTTCTTTGCCGTCTTTTATCGCTCTGTTTAGTACGGTAAACGAATCCATTCCACCAGAATAGATAACCACCACTTTATTTGGGTTTACTTTTTCTGGGGATAGTTTTTCAGTCATAGTAAGGTCTCTTGATAATAAATAGGGTATAATTGATATCTTATATTTTACGTGAATAAAACCTTAGGCAAAAGCACAATTTAAAATGATCCAATACAAAATTAATGAAATATTTGAAACGATACAGGGTGAAGGATCCTTTACGGGCCAACCATCGATATTTATTCGCTTGCAAGGTTGTCCTGTTGGTTGCTCTTGGTGTGATACTAAACATACTTGGGATGTTGAACTAAGTGATGAAGTCACTAAAGAAACGCTGTTAGCAAAATCGCAAGAAACACCACAGTGGGCTAATTTTACAGCACAAGCACTTTATTCCTTAATTATTGAACGGGGTTACAAAGCTAAACATATTGTGATTACAGGAGGGGAACCATGTATGGTTGATTTAATACCATTATGTTCCACTTTTGATAGTAAAGGGTACAGCACGCAAGTAGAAACTTCGGGAACTTTTGATATTTTAGTGTCTGAAGCATGTTGGGTAACCGTGTCGCCAAAAATAAATATGCGTGGTGGTTATGCTATTTTAGAAAGCGCTATGAAGCGAGCAAATGAAATTAAACACCCTATTGCTACAGAGCAGCATGTGGATGATCTTAAATTACTGCTCGCTGAGCATAATATTGAAAATACTCCCGTGTATTTACAGCCTATTAGTCAAAAAAGCAGAGCGACTGAATTGGCTATTGAAACATGCATTGCTAATAATTGGCGTTTATCGGTGCAGGTGCATAAATACATAGGAATTGAGTAAAATAGATCATTATCCCTCTGTAGTAGGCATTTATTGCCCCTTGGTTAGACTGAAGTTAAACCATTTGTCCTATAGTTAAGGCTGTTCCTGCGACCAAACCAACTTTAGTTAATGTTATTGATAGCACCCAACGAATGAATTTATATGACATTTCAGTAATCACTACACCTCCCTTACCAGCAAAAACCAACATATGACCTAATAAGCCTTTTTGTTGCTCAACATACTGACCTGATGTCTCAGTAATCTTGGTTAGCAACATAGCTACTTTATCGTAGAAGGTTAAAGTATTAGTTACCATGTGTTGAATTTGATGTAAGTAACCCGTATCTTGTAATAAAGTCAATAAAGCAGCCCCTAAACGGTGTGCCCATTGTGACGTGAAGTTGGCTTGATGGCGTTTTTCATAGTCTAGTCTTACCTGTGTTTTATGTCGATTAGCTGTTTTTTTGTTAATCGCAGCATAACTTTTAAATGCACTCGCTGTGGCTATGTAACCTGGCGCATTTCCTATCATGCGATGTGCGCTCGCACTAATGCTTGTGCCTGCATGTAGTACATATTCACCTTCGGTATGAACAAACGGCCAAAAAGGAAGAAGAGGTACGGGATCTCCCATATGTAAGCTGCGATAGATTTTATTGAGGCTATTACTGGTTTTTATGGCAAAGCTTTCATAACCGACACGGGGGGCGCCAAAGGTATACAAATTAATAGGGCGTCCACTTTGCTTTTCACTTAACCAATTGGCGGTTAAATGTGCTAACGCACCACCTAAGCTATGTCCAACGCAATGGACAGGGCCCGTATTGTTCTTCGTAAAATAAGTATTTAAAGCAGGTTTTATGGAGTTAAAGGTTTTATTAAACCCTGCGTGGGCAGGTAAGTTATTTGCACTGGTACTTAAACCGCAATGGACATCAGTGACCGCATCACGTTTACTGTTGGTACCTCGTATTGCGATAACCGTATGACCTAAATAATTCCCACCTTTTTTACCTGTACCAATAACAGCAAAACCAGTTTTATGTTTAAAAATATGCTCCATAAAAGAACCACTGATACCTTGAACAACATTACTGGATAAGTTGAAGTCAAAATCTTTTGATAATGTATTTAGTATTGGTGTATCGTACTCTCCTCTTTTATCTTTAGTTTTAATTTCATAGGCAGCTGCCGCTAAATCTACTGCTATTCTAGGTGTTAAATCGCGCATATATAAATATCCTTATAATTGTTTTTCAATTGTATGTAAAATTTTGAAATCCGATTCCCAGCGACAGATACTACTGGCACTGTGTGGTCTATTGGGAATAGTGTCATCAATAAAAGTAAATGCTACTAAAGGGTCTGATAAGTCAGCATTTAGCTCCGATAATTTTCTTTCATAGGCAGGTATAGGTTTAATTCCCCATGCAGTGGCAGCCCAAAGTTTAAAAAAATTATTATTATACTTCGTATAAATAACTTGCTTTGTTAGTTGTTCGCAAAACAACCAGCCTGGTGCTTGAGAACGTACATTAACAGCTGGTAAATTAAATAAACCGTTTTCATCTGTTAATGTACTATCTTCTCTTCTCTTATTATCAATATAATAAAGTTCACGTTCAATTTTTACGCCTACCAATGGTTTGCCGCTATCGAGTATTCGTCCTGATACAGCTGAGCATAAATGAGCATTATATTTTTTAAAAAAGCCAAACATAGGCATAGTTTCCTGTTTTAAAAGTACACCGAAAAAACTTAATGGATAAGAGAATTATTTTTTGATTGGAGTTTTACTTTGTGGCTCTGTTAGCCAAAGATTATTTGAGTCCATTCAAAATAGTTATTATTATCCCTAATAATTAAATTTACTATATTGTGAGCATATAGGAAGAGTTTATCGTTTAAAAGCTATTCAATACAATAATTTTTATTGATTCGGTTAACTCAGTATTATCTTTTATGGGTTAACCATAACTTTTTAGTTACTCAACATAAATTTGAGTCACTCTATTTGATACGCGAGTAAGTAGCTCGTAGTTAACGGTATCGAGATATTCGGCAACGGTTTCAACGGCTAAATTTTCACCCCATAATTCAACATTATCACCTAACTTAACATCTGCTATATCTGTTACGTCAACAGTCAACATATCCATAGAAACTCGCCCTGCTAAAGGCGCAATTTGTCCTTTAATAAATACTGGCGTACCATTTTTAGCATTTCTGGGATAACCATCAGCATAACCTATAGCGATGGTTGCTATGATTGATGGTCGTTTAGCTTGCCATGTTTCACTGTAACCCACTGATTCACCTATATTTAATTGCCGTAAACTGATGACTGTTGATTGCAGTGTCATGACGGGAGTTAATTTTATGGGTAATTTTTCAGTAGCAACGGGATATGAACCATATAAAGCTAAACCAAGTCTATTGTAATCACCATGACTATCAGGCCAATGGAGGATACCTGCAGAATTAGCTAAACTTTTTCTCAAACAAAAAATTTTATTTATACGCTCAAACTCTTGTATTTGTAGCTGAGTCTTGGGGTTATTTAGTTCATCTGAATTAGAAAAATGAGTGCAAAGCACTAAACTTTGCCGTTGAACAGAGCTGAGTTTAGCTAAAATATCTTTGACATTATTGGGTTTTATACCTAATCGATTCATTCCCGTGTCAACTTTAAGCCATAACTTTCCAGTATAATGTGGTTCATAGGAGGTTAACCAGTCAACCTGTTGGCTAGTGTGTAGCATTAGCCAAAAATTTTGTTGTAAGGCAACTGAAAAGTCTTCATAAGATAATGCCCCTTCCAAAATTAAAATTGGTAAGGTAATGCCAGCATCACGTAACTTTATTGCTTCGTCAACTAACGCAACGGCAAATGCGGGTACATGCGCACTCAAATATTTTGCAACTTCGACAGCGCCATGGCCATAAGCATTAGCTTTAATAACGGCAATTGTTTTACTGTGCGGTGTTAAATCGGCAATTTGATTATAATTACAGAGTAAAGCAGGTAAATTAATAATAGAGTAAGTTTTTCGAGAATGGTGATTCATGCGGATTATTTATTCTAAGTTGATCAAATTAATTATTTTGGAGAAGCATGACCCTTTTTTTCAGTGTATCATGTTTCAAAATTAATGGATGTTGCACATATCGTTAGTTTATCTACTTAAACACGCAAATAGAAGAGCAGAGTATGAATACATTTTCGATTGAAAAACAGTATCAGCTACTTGACGAATTAACACGAATGTCAACTGAGAGTCAGAATAAAGATACCTTAGATATCGATTTACTGGATGCTCAAGGTATTTTAGAAAAAATAAATGCAGAAGATCAAAAAGTTGCTAATGTTGTTAGAGGTATTATTCCTGAAATTGCTCATGCAGTTGATGAAATTGTTCATGCTTTTAAACAAGGGGGACGGCTTATCTATATTGGCGCAGGTACTAGTGGTCGCCTTGGTATTCTTGATGCGGTTGAATGCCCACCAACGTTCAGCGTTTCTGAACAACAAGTTTTTGGCATTATTGCGGGAGGAAATCAAGCGATACATAAAGCGGTAGAAGGGGCTGAAGATAACGAATTATTGGCAGTTTCTGATTTAAAACAAGTGGGTTTATCATCTAAAGATGTTTTAGTTGGTATTGCTGCTAGTGCTAGAACACCCTATGTTATATCAGCAATGCACTATGGTAAATTTGTTGGGGCAACAGTTGTTGGCTTAAGTTGTAGTTATAATAAAAAATTTGAACAAGCTACTGATATTAATCTGTGTGCTGTTGTTGGAGCTGAAGCCTTAACGGGGTCAACGCGCATGAAGTCTGGTACGGCTCAAAAATTAATTTTAAATATGCTCAGTACAGCCAGTATGATTCGCTCTGGAAAGAGCTATAAAAACTTAATGATTGATGTTAATGCAAGTAATGAAAAGCTTTATGCACGTGCAATGCGTATTGTAATGCAAGCAACTGATTGTGATTATACTTGTGCTAAAAAAGCTTTAGAACAATCTGAAAACAATGCCAAACTCGCTACCTTTATGATACTAACTGGTTTAAGCTTAGAACAATCAAAGACGTGTTTAGTCAAAAATGGTGGATTTTTACGAAAAGCAGTTCAACAATTTGAAAAATAACTACAAGACTTATTTATGCCTTCTTTAATTAAAAAACAGAAATATCGTTATATTGTTACCATCATTTTTATATTCTTTGTTATTTCTTGCATACCGAAAAAAAATACTGTTGATGTTTCAGCTCCAGCACAAAAGCTAGATGTGTCAGCCCCACAAAAGATTATTGTTGGTGCTGAGCGAACTCTTCATTACTTACCTATATTACAAAATAAGCGAGTAGGCTTAGTCGTGAACCAAACATCAATGGTTGGTAATACACATCTTGTTGATAAACTAATGGCGAATCATATTAATGTGAGAACCATCTTTGCGCCTGAACATGGTTTTCGTGGCAATTACGATGCAGGAGAAAAATTTAACTCCAGCATTGATACTAAAACAGGTGTACCGCTGGTGTCTATTTATGGCAAAAACCGTAAACCGTCAACAGAGGTAATAAAAGATTTAGATGTTATTATTTTTGATATTCAAGATGTCGGTGTTCGTTTTTATACCTATATTAGCTCCATGCATTATATGATGGAAGCTGCTGCCGATGCGGGTGTTGCTTTTATTGTTTTTGATAGACCAAATCCTAATGGCGCTTTTGTTGACGGGCCAATATTAGAGTCTGAATTTACTTCTTTTGTTGGTATGCACAAAATCCCGTTATTACATGGTATGACGGTTGGTGAGTTGGCATTAATGATTAATGGTGAAAAATGGCTTAATACGCAAAAGTCACTAGACTTAAAAGTTATAACTTTAGAAAACTATGTGCGAACCATGCCGTACTCATTACCTGTAAAACCAAGCCCCAATTTACCTAATGACATAGCAATTCGTTTATATCCATCATTAGGTTTCTTTGAAGCAACCCCAGTGAGTATTGGGCGAGGTACTGATTTTCCATTTCAGGTGATCGGGCATAACAAAATTTCTTTAGATAAATTTAGCTTTAAGCCAGTCTCAAAACCTGGCTCAGCCACAAACCCTAAATTAATGAATGAACACTTACTAGGACAAGATCTACGGAGCAGTCAAATTAGCGGTTTGCATTTAGCCTTTATTATTGAATGGCATAAAGCTTTTAAAGAGAAAAATATTACATTTTTTACTCATCCAGGCTTTATGGACAAACTCAGTGGTACTGACAAATTAAGAAAAGCCATTGTATCGGGGAAAAGCGCACAAGAAATTAAAGCAACTTGGCAGCAAGGTTTAGTTGACTTTAAAAAACAAAGAAGTCCTTATTTGTTGTATTGATTGAATCTAGCACACAGAAGGTTAAGCATTGAATACGCTTAAAATTTAGCTTAGGTTTGTTATTCCTTCAATGAAACTCAACGCATAAAATATTATTAATATTTTATGCGTTGAGTCGTTCTGTAGCTCATAAATTGATTTTCTCATGGTATACTTAGGGTAACTCACTCTTGTTTACAGAAAAATATTCATGTTACCCCGTATTGACCATCAAACACATTTATCACCGCTTTATCATAATTTTGTTAGTGCATTAAAAGTAAAAAATTTCATGGGTGATATTAATGCCAGTTACAGCGCACGGCTGGCTGTTGCTACAGATAACAGTGTTTATCAACAATTACCTCAGTTAGTGCTTCATCCTCGTACTCAGCAAGATATTAGTTTATTAGCTAAAACGGCAAGTGAAGAACAGTTTAGCGAAATAAAATTTAGTGCTAGAGGAGGGGGAACAGGCACTAATGGTCAAAGTTTAACGCCAGGTATTATTGTAGACTTATCTAAGTACATGAATAAAGTCTTAGAAATCAACGTAGAAGAAAAATGGGTAAAAGTAGAAGCGGGCGTGGTAAAAGACCAACTTAATGACTACTTACGTCCTCATGGTTTTTTCTTTGCACCTGATTTATCAACCAGTAACCGCGCTACCATAGGTGGTATGATCAATACTGATGCATCAGGACAAGGCTCTTTAGTTTATGGAAAAACTTCTAATCATGTTTTAGCTTTAACTTCAGTACTTGCTAATGGCGATGTATTAAATACTGAGCCTATGACGATTAGCCAAGCCAAAGTATTAGCGCAAGAAGAATCTGGCTATGGTCAAATTATTAAACAAGTATTAGCGACGAGTTTGGATAACCGCGAACTTATTGTAGAAAAATTCCCTCGTTTAAATCGGTTTTTAACGGGGTATGATTTAGAAAATGTTTTACAAGCAAGAAACTCAGAAGCAGGTGAACTTAATACCTTTGACTTAAGTCGTTTAATAACAGGCTCGGAAGGTTCATTGGCTTTTGTTTGCCAAGCAAAACTGAATATTACCCCAATTAGTCCAGCAAAAACCTTAATTAATATTAAATACGATAGTTTTGACTCAGCATTACGTCACTCACCTTTTTTAGTGAAAGCCAAAGCGACCTCCGTAGAAACTATTGATAGCAAAGTATTAAACTTAGCAAAACAAGATATTGTTTGGCATAGTGTTAGTGATTTAATTACTGATGTGCCAAATCAAGTCATGGACGGCATTAATATTGTTGAATTTAATGGCACAAGTGTTGATGCTTTAGCTGAGCAAGTAAGTTTGTTGACAAAAGGTTTAGATGAAACGATTGCGAGTGAAAACAGTGGTGGCGTGATTGGTTATCAGGTGACTTCAGATTTAGCGAGCATTAATAAACTCTATGCCATGCGTAAAAAAGCTGTTGGTCTTTTAGGGAATACCGATGGCAGTCAGAAACCACTAGCATTTGCAGAAGATACAGCGGTACCCCCTGAAAACTTAGCTGATTTTATCAGTGAATTTAGAGACTTGCTTGATAGTTATAACCTACATTATGGTATGTTTGGGCATGTTGATGCAGGTGTTTTACATGTACGACCAGCGCTTGATATGTGTGATCCTGAACAGGAAAAACTATTAAGAACCTTATCAGATAAAGTCGTTCAGCTTACTGCCAAATATGGTGGTTTGATGTGGGGTGAACATGGCAAAGGGTATCGTAGTGAATACGGGCCTGAATTTTTTGGTGAGCAGTTATTTACTGAACTGCGTAAAATTAAAGCAGTTTTTGACCCGCTTAATAAAATGAACCCAGGTAAAATTTGTACCCCCATTGACTCAAATGAACATTTAGTTAGTGTTGATGATACGAAACGAGGCTATTTTGATAGGCAAATACCTGTTGCGGTAAAAGACTCATTTAACGCAGCCATGGATTGTAACGGCAATGGTTTATGTTTTAATTACGATGTAGACAGCCCTATGTGCCCATCAAGCAAAATTACTAAAGATAGGCGTCATTCGCCAAAAGGCCGTGCTGGTTTAATGCGCGAATGGTTAAGGCTATTAGAAAAACAAGGTGTTAATATTTTAGCGCTTGAAACTGAGATAAGTCATTGGTCGGTGAAAAAGTTATTAGATTCTACCTTCGCTAAAGTAAAACTTAGTTTATTTGAAAAAAATGAAAATAAAACTGATTTTTCTCATGAAGTAATGGAAGCTATGCAAGGTTGTTTAGCGTGTAAAGCCTGCGCTAGTCAGTGCCCTATTAAGGTGGATGTACCTGATTTTAGAAGTCGTTTTATTAATATTTATCACTCTAGATATCCTCGACCATTAAAAGATCATCTTGTCGCTAATGTTGAAATATTAGCACCGTTAATGGCAAAAGCACCTAAATTGGTTAATAGTATTTTAAGCTTAAAAGCTTATGATAAGTTATCTGAGAAAACTATTGGTTATGTGAATACGCCATTATTAAGTGTTCCTACGTTAAAAAAACAAGTAAAAAAAGCAGGTTACTCAGGTTTTGATTTAGTTAAATTGCAAGGTTTAACTGACTTACAACGCAAAAACTATGTATTTATTGTACAAGACCCTTTTACGTCATTTTATGATGCTAAAACGGTTGAAAGTATGATGGCGTTAATTAAAAAGTTGGGCTTAGAACCCATATTATTACCTTTTAAACCTAATGGTAAAGCACAGCATGTAAAAGGTTTTTTAACGCGATTTGCTAATACAGCCAAATCATCAAGCGAGTTTTTAAATCAGTTAGCCCAATTAAATATCCCTATGTTAGGTATGGATGCTTCTATGGTGCTATGTTATCGAGACGAATACACAAAAATATTGGGCGATAAACGTGGTGAATTTAACGTATTATTAGCGCATGAGTGGTTATTGTCGTTTATCAAACAAGATAAAAGATTTAAAAATGATGTTGATGGTAGTCAACAAGCATTTAAGCTGTTTTCACATTGCACTGAAAAAACAGCCTTAGTGAATAGTGAAAATGAATGGGCAACTATTTTTAATCATTTTGGCTTACCGCTTGAAAAAGTTAATGTTGGTTGTTGTGGTATGGCGGGTACTTATGGACACGAAAAAACTAATGTAGATAATTCAAAAGGATTATTTGAATTAAGTTGGCAGCCTAAAATAACTGAGTCAGCCCCTGATAAAATATTAGCAACAGGTTTTTCTTGTCGTTCTCAAGTGAAACGTTTAGCGCAGCTTAATGCAAAACATCCAGTTGAAGCATTGTTGGCCGTTTTAAATTAATTTGGAAAATATTGGTAATATTTTTAAAGCCGATTTCAGATTAATTAAGACTATGCTTTTTTAGTGATATTGTTAATAGGCATATCAAGTGTAACCTGATTACGACCATGTTCTTTGGATTGATAAAGTGCATGGTCAGCTCTTTTTATTATTTCCATAATTTTATTTTCTGATTTTTGTTTTACAGCTATCCCTATACTAATTGTAACTTGAAATTGTTTTTGACCGTAAAAAAATAGATGATCTTGCACCTTCTTACAAAGTTTGTCGGCAACAATTTTGGCTTTAAGCTGAGTCGTGTTTGGCATCATTACAGCAAATTCTTCTCCTCCGTACCTTGCTATAATATCGATAACACGAAGGTTGTTTTTTAGTAATGATGCGACTTCAGTGATTACATAATCACCGCAAGGATGACCATAGGTATCATTTATTCGCTTAAAATGATCGATATCAATCATTAAAATACTTAATGCTGAGCCGTTTCTGTTTGCTTCTGACACACGAGATTCACCATATTCAATCAGGTGTCGATGATTAAATAAACCTGTTAGATGATCGCGAATAGTTAATTCGAGTAATTGTTTATTTTTGTGATCAGATGCTGCTTTTATTTCTTTTAATTTTAAAGCCATATTGTTGAACTTATTAACTAACTTGCCTAACTCATCATGTTGGTTAATTTGTTCAATATCCACATTAAATTCGCCTGAAGCAATGATATCTAAACTTTTCTTAACTTTTTTCAATGGTTTATTTATAAAAAAAGCGAGTAGGAATGATAATGTAAAAACAATAAGCATGGTGACGATTAGAATAAAATAAAATTGACTTTTTAATGTATCTACCAATTGAAATGCTTCATCAATTTCTTGCTCTGCAATTAAAATAAAATTTAATCCATCTATGTTAGAAATAATAGAAACACCTAAAACAGAGGTATCGAGATGATTTTTCCAAATGCCTTTACTTTCGAGATTGAATTTTTGAGCTTGTTTTACTGGATAGGTTTCAAATTTAAAAGAGGACTGGTTTTCTATGGAAGAATTTTTAGATGTCATGATCCTTTTACTTTCTAGATCTAGCATGTAAATTGACTCTCTGACAGATAGCCTGCGATGTTCTGATTTAGCACCAAGGTTGAATAATAGTTCACCAGAG
The DNA here is from genome assembly GCF_053543955.1 of Colwellia sp. E150_009. Classification (NCBI taxonomy): domain Bacteria; kingdom Pseudomonadati; phylum Pseudomonadota; class Gammaproteobacteria; order Alteromonadales; family Colwelliaceae; genus Colwellia; species Colwellia sp. E150_009. Next base: position 12,115 of record NZ_JBHFOM010000054.1, on the reverse strand, counting down.
AATAAATCTTGTATTTTATCCATGTAATAGTGGTTAACTAACACGCCTAATGTAGATTTTGTCGTGTCATTGCTAATAACTGGGGTAGCTATCATTCCTTGTAATTGTTCACTAATATTATTAAATTTTGAAATGTAGCTTCTTAAAAGTCCCTTTTGAAAGTAAAGCTCTTCAGATATATCTATGCCGATCCTACTAACAGAAGTAGAAGAGACAATTTTACCTTCGGTATTGACGATATCAATAATCACGAGGTCACTTTGAGTTGGTAGTTTATTTTTTTGCAAGTGATTATTTAATGCTTGTGCAGAGCCATTTTCGTTCGTAATTTTTTGTAATTCATTTTTAATAAAACCATCAGAGGAAAAGTCGATAGTATTTGTTTTTAGTGTTTCTAAAAATAAATGAATTTCGCCAACTTTATATTCTGCACTAATGCTTAATTGATCCAATGTGCTTTTTTTTAAAGCTTTTTCGCTACCAATGAAAAATAGTGTACTTAATACGAGTAAGGGAACAATTGAAACGATAATAAGTGCAGTTGTTAATTTTGATCGAAGTGAAAAGTTTCTAATTTTTTTCATCATATACTGCTAGTTCTAAGAAGAAAGGATACATTAATTGCTCAATTATTTATTATGCAGTAACGATGAGTTAAATACTAATAGGTTGATTTAAAATGACTTACTTTATTTACTAAAATAAGTGCTAGTGCAGAAGTTTTTGTCTTTTATTGCAGAAGGTTTTGCGTATAAATACCCTTGTACTAAAATATTGGTAATGTTAAAACCTTTGATTAAGTTATGTTGAGATATATGCTCAATACCTTCAATAACAATCATTACACCTAATTTATGGCATAGGTGAAGTAAAGCCGTTAAAGTATCTAACTTACGTGTGTTTTTTTCAATATCACAAACTAAGCTGCGGTCAATTTTGATTATATCAACATCTAGGTTATTGATATAATCAAGTGTTGAATAGCCTGAGCCGAAATCGTCAATAGCAATTTTTATTCCTTGTTGTTTTATCCATTTAAAGTGGTTAACTACTTTATCAAGAGGAACTGGACATGAATCAATTTCGGTTGCTTCAAAAATAAATCGAGACTTGTCTATGCCATATTTATCAAAATTATTAAGCAATGCTTTAATAAGTGTCACATTAATAATTTGTGGCATGTTAAAATTTAAAGCAAAACTGATATTATCATACAAGCCATCATTATCATTTAAAAAGGTAATAAGCTGTTTAGTTACATAAAGAGCTACTTTAGATAGACATCCGTTTTTACTTGCCAATTCAATTATTTTGGTTGGGTTTATTGCACCATATTCAGCATGTTGCCAACGTAATAAAATCTCGACCATATTTACTTGTTCTGAGTCAAGATCAAATATGGGCTGCCCAGCTAAATACAATAAGTTACTGTCCATTGCTTTTTCAAGCTCTATAAACATATCTCTATCAGTATGAGTAAAATGATCTAGATGATGACTAAAGTATTGCCAATCAAGTGCTTCAGATTTTGCCAATTTAAGCGCTATATCAGCCCGTCGTAATACCTCGGTATGTTTTTTTATTTGTGTTGTTAAGTCAACTAAGCCAAGAGATAATTGAATATCGATGAAGTCATGTCTGTAAGGAATAGGTTGTACTAGCAATTGAAAGAATTGATTAATTTCGTTCATACTTTGGTGTTTAAAAATAATGCCAAATTCTTCTAAATTTAAACGATATATACTGGCGCCTTCCCTTAAAATCGTCATTAAACGTTCAATCAGTGTTGATGATACGCATTCAGCACCAGCATTACCAAATTGGCTAAAAATTTCGCTGTATTTATGTATTTTTAATATTGAGAAAGATAATGAAAAATCTAAATCTATCTGTCGTTCAATACTTAAATGGCTAGTTAGATCTTTAAATAAATTGTTTCTATTATTTATTTTATATAACTTATTTAAGTTATCTTGTTGTACCTGCATATTTCTAATCCATTTTTAATTGTAGTAGATATTCGTTTCTAGCGAAAAAATTATTCAAGTAGCCAAATAAATCAGCAAAAAATATTTTTTAACTATAGAGATAATTCTGTTAAAAAACAGGATATTCCTGAATATCGGGAAATGCTCCCGATGGATTGATAATAAAAATATGCTAGGGTGACACCAATAATCAGCTAGTTGCTATCAAATGGAATTAAATATAAAAACATGCGGCATTGATATAAATCAAAATGCCTAGTTACTAAAGAACTAATTCATTATAAAAACATGATGGCGTTGATTTATATCAACACTATCGGTAGGAAAGAGGATACGCTTATCAAAACTAATATCTGATAATACAGTTAATTTCCTCGTATTATTAATATATTTTGAAGAATTAGTGAGGCATTATGCAGAGAAATAAATTGCAACCTCGTTTGCCCTTTTCAATTACTGACAAAGGTCATGTTACACATAAATTTCATCATAAAATAAAGTTGTCACTGCTCTTTGTTTTTCCGTTACTAATTTTTATTAGTAGTGCTACTTTTCAAATAGATAAATTAACAACGCGTACATTACAGTTAGCTAATATGGATGAACTGACCAATTTAACAGTAAAAATTAGTCATTTATTACATAATTTACAAAAAGAGCGAGGATACTCTGGTGTTTACATTACAAGTGATGGCACGCAGTTTAAAACCGAATTACTTGCTCAAAGACGATTAGTAGAAGCAAGTAATAAAGTAGTCCATCAATTACTTACACAAATCAATTTTATTACCAATATAAAATTTGAAAACAGAGTTGCCAGCTTTAACCAGTATTTTGTTGAGCTTGATAACATTCGTCTTCAAGTTGATAACTTAGCAATAGATGACTCAACAGCTATCAAGTTTTATAACCAATTAAACCACCAGTTGCTTGATGTACTGACGAGTATTGTTCAATTAACGGTTGACAGCAAAGTTACACAAGCATTTTCTGCTTATACTTTATTTCTCAGAGGAAAAGAAAGTGTTGCCATGGAAAGGGTACAGTTTGGTGTTGTTCTCACACGAGGCTATTTTTCAAATAACGAACACAGTGAGTTAGTTAAGTTAGATTTAGAGCAAAACATTTTTTTTCATGAATTTTCTGAATATATAAGTAATGAATTGCTACAAGATTTTGAAAAGATAAATAGTAAACAAGCGATTGCCTCTATTCATGAAATAAAAAGTCGTGCTTTGAACAATAATAACACGGGGATAAATGTTTCTGATTGGTTCAATGTGATGACGAATAAAATAGATAAATTAAATTTATTAGGGGATAAAATTTCAGTTGAACTTATTTCAAATGTCAGCCAATTAAAACAAAAGAGCGAACAAGAGCGAAATTATTGGTTAGTTGCCTTGATTAGTCTTTTTATTGTTATTTCAGTTTCTGGAATTTGGTTGATTATACATATTAACCGTACCGCAATTAGTCGAATTAAAGAATACCAAGATTTGTTTTCTAAAAACTCAGCAGCAATGGCTGTTATTGATGGGTGTACAAAGAAAATTCTTTATGGTAACCAAAGTTTTGCTGAGCTCATAGGGTATAGTCAACAAACCTTACCTAAGCTTAATATTTCTGATTTTCATCGTAAAAGGGATATAAAAGACCTTTTGAGTATTTTTAATAAAATGATGCGTGGTGAAATATCAGTCACTGAAAAAGTTTTATTTATTCGTCATGATGGAACCGTGTTTTTTGCGGATATATTCGGGTTTCCAATCACAATTGAAAATAAAGAATGTTTAGCTGCTCATGTAGTAGACATTACCAATAAATTACAAGCTCAGCAGCAAATACACCAGTCTGAGCTAACACTGAAAACGGTATTAAATAGCTTAACTTCGGCTGTTGCAGTATTTGAGTATAAAAATCAAATACCGATATATATGAATAAGAAAGCAAACCAAATATATCAAAAGAGAAATGAAGTTGAGCCTGTATGGTCGTTTTTTGAACAAGAAAATGTGTCTTGCTCTAAAGATGAGCTTACTAATAATCCTACTATTAAAGAGCATTATTTTAATAAATCAAAACAACGTTGTTATCAAATTACCACAAACCTTATTGACTGGAGTGATGGACGAACTGTTTGTTTGAAAATGCTAAAGGATATTACAGAAAATTGTGACGCCGAGTACCGTAATAAAAATCTTCTTACTGAAAATCGTCAATTACTATGTCGGAACTTCTTATTAATAGAGGAAGAGCGTAAGCATATAGCTAAAGAGTTACATGATGAATTAGGTCAATTACTTACGGGTATAAAACTTCAAGCTGATTTTATTTTTAGACAAACAGAAGATAATCATAAAGTGTTGCAGGCTTCTGCTAAAAATATTGTTCAAGTAGCCAATCAATTAATTCAATCAACAAGAGATATTACTAACAATTTACGGCCAATAACATTAGACCAATTAGGATTAATTGACGCTATAAAGGAGCTAGTACAAAACTGGCGAACCCTGAATAATCATATTCATTTTGATCTAGAAACCGAAAGTTTGCCTTGCGATTTAAGTGACGAAACTCAAATAAGCATTTATAGAATTGTACAAGAAGGTATTACTAATGCTTGTAAGCATGCCGAGGCAAAAAATATTAAAATTGTATTAAAATTTATAGTATCAACGCTTGATGACGATCGTTATATACTGCAATTAAAAATTCAAGATGACGGCAAAGGACTTGTTCAAACAGATGCATTAAATCATGGGGTCGGCATAATCAATATGCGCGAACGAACAGAAGCACTTTATGGTACTTTTTGCTTAATTGACAGGCAGAACCAAGGGACTGAACTTCTTATAACACTTCCCCTTACTCCTTTGTTACAGGAAGAAGCCTTGTGCCATTAAAAATATTTATTGCAGACGACCATGCCATTGTGCGCAGTGGACTTACTTTATTATTAAACTCCCAGCCTGATTATCAGGTATTGGAAACGGCGACAAATGGGGAAGAATTGTTAGGTGAGTGTCAACATAATTTGCCCGATATTATTATCACAGATTTATCTATGCCTAAGATAGGTGGTATTGAATTAATACGTCGTTTATTACTTAAGTGGCCACAGATAAATATTATGGTTTTTAGTATTTATCAAAATCCTTACCTAACTAAGCGGTTAATTGATATGGGTGTGAAAGCTTATATTAGTAAAAACAGCGATACAGAGATTATATTAGCTGGCATTACCGCTATATCACAGGGTAAAACCTATATTAGTGCTGATATTTCTCTCCCGACAGCACAAGAGAAGTCCCTATCTAAATTAACAGCCAGAGAGTTAGATATATTTTGTTGTATCGCTAAAGGTTTAAGTGCAAAACAGTCCGCAAGTAAACTTTTTTTATCTGAAAAAACCGTTGCTAATAACATATCAATTATTAAGAAAAAATTAAACATTACTAGCTCAATAGAAATCATGCATTTAGCAATACTTGAAGGGTTAGCCAGCCCTTCGTAATTTTAGCAATAGTAAGTTTTTGGTGGTGTTGCTTGAAATGAATTCAATGAGCATAGCAATTAAGTTTTATTAGGGGTTAAACAAAAAAGCTTTTACAAAACAAAATAAAACAAAGTGAAAGGAATAGTAAATAATGATTCGAAAAATAAAAATAAGCTCAAGATTGACATTCGGTTTTTTAATACTGGTACTTATCTTGGCGTTGTCATCTATTAGTTCTATATTTCAGATTACGTCAATTACGCAAAATGCTAATAATGTTGTGGAATTGCGAATTCCTACGGCACAAGCTAGTGCGAGTGTAATAAGTGGCGTTAATCATGCGCTTGCTGCATTAAGAGGCTGGATGCTTTTGGGGCAAGAAGAATTTAAAGTAGAAAGGCGCTTAGCTTGGCAGAAAGAAATAAGCCCAGCAGTGGCAGCATTAGACGAAATATCTGTGAACTGGACAAACCCTAGAAATATAACTCATTTGAAAAAGTTGAAAGGCTTGCTGTTAACACTAGAACAAGAGCAAAAAAATATTGAAGATATAGCGCAAACAGTACATAACACACCATCAATAGAGATGCTTTATCAACAAGCGGTTCCTCAAGCCGTTATTATGTCTGAAGAAATAACAAGGCTAATAGATATTGAACTTAACCTTGCTGCTAATGCCGAAAGAAAAGCATTGTTAGGAATGATGGCCGATGTGCGAGGCTCACTTGGTTTGGGACTTGCTAATATTCGAGGTTACTTGTTATCAGGGGAAGCTCATTATCGAGATGCGTTTGAACAATTATGGGATAAAAATCAACGAAGGTTTTTAGCGTTAACAAAACAACAAAATTTATTAAACAGTGAACAACAAGTGGCGTTTGACATATTTTCAGAAGCAATGGCTGTTTTTTCCCCATTACCTAATAAAATGATAAATGCTAGATCACAAAATGATTGGAACTTAGCTAATTACTGGTTAGCCACTAAAGCTGCGCCGATTGGAGAAGAAATAACAATTATTTTAAACGAAATGGCTATTGATCAAAAAGCGTTGTTAAACAATGATGCAACTGTGCTACTTCAACACAGTAATAATGCTATCTCTACTGCTTGGATATTACTTTTTGTTGGCATTATTGTCGCCTCAAGTTTAGCTTTTGTTATTGTGCGAAGTATTATCATTCCTCTTAACTTGATCTCATCAGGCTTGCTTGAAATAAAACGTAATAATGATTTAACCCTCTGTCTAGACAACGAAGGACGTGATGAGATTTCAACAATGTCTGAGGCTTTAAACGGTGTTTTTTTAACTTTTAAAGATTCACTGCATGAAGTGTCAAGTGCAAGTAACCAAATATCAGTTACTGCAGAAGAAACTTCGATAATTTCAACGCAAATAGCTGATTCTATTCAAAATCAAGCGGCACAAACAGAGTTAATTGCCACAGCTATTAATGAAATGACAGCAACAACAAAAGATATTGCACAAAGTATAGCTAATACCTCTAATGCCTCAGACAATGCTCATGAACATGTAAATACAGGCACGGATATTATGAATAAAACAATTTTTACTATCAATGAGCTAGCTGAAAAAATAGTAGATACGAGCAGTACAGTGAGCGAGTTAGAAGAAAATAGCCGTGAAATAGCCAATGTACTTGAAGTCATTAATTCAATAGCAGATCAAACAAATTTATTAGCGTTAAATGCAGCAATTGAAGCGGCAAGAGCAGGGGAACAGGGACGAGGTTTTTCAGTTGTAGCCGATGAGGTTCGAGCTTTAGCTGCACGAACACAAGAGTCTACAGGTGAGATTAGTTCTATTATTGATAAAGTCCAAAAAAGTGCTAAAGTAGCAGTGGCTTCTATTGTTCAAAGTCAAGAACAGGTAGATGAAGTGGTTGTTCAGGCAAGGTTATCGAATGAAATTCTTATTACGATTTCTGAAGCTATTACTAATATAAATGGTATGAGCAGCCAAATAGCAACAGCATCAGAACAACAAGGCGTAGTTGCTGAAGAAATTAATGTTAACGTTATTAATATTCATGATAAAACGCAAGAAAATGTTGAGGCTGTGGCGGAGTCATCAAAATCAGGGCGTGAACTTGCTAAATTGTCAGTACAAATGCAAGCATTAGTATCAAATTTCAAAATTGTTTAGTTAACCGTTAGTTTTTCAATTTAACCCAAAGAGGCGAAATGTCAGAGCATCGTTTAATATTATTATTGAAAATATCAATCGGAATCGGTTTATGCTTACTCGTGCTTGGCATATACCTTCATAATTTTAGTGACTATATGCATTCGCTAGGGGTTACAGGTATTATTATTAGTGCGGTTTGTATCGCCTTTGGTTTGATTTTTTCTTTACCAACAAAAATGTATTTAACTTTTTTGTTGGTAAAGCGTGAAACTGATAATGAGTCTGAAGATAAAAAACCAGAAAATGATCAAAAAAATAATACGTAATTCATCACAAAAGTAAATTCACAGCCAAATAATGATTTTTTGTTATAAAATCATTATTTACCCTACATAAATCTTAATTTTCATGTAAAATTACCTCCATTTTTTAAGTCTATTTATTGAACGGCAATTTTGCCTTGTATTTGCCTTTGTACAAATAAAGGCTGTTTTTAGTTCCGTTTTAGAGGAAATCATGAGTTTAGACACCACCACCATAGATGACATTGTCGTTCAAGCCCAAAACGCTATCAGTGAAGCGAGCGATCCTAATGCACTTGATCAAGTACGGGTTAATTTTTTAGGTAAAAAAGGCTTATTTACAGAGCAAATGAAAGGCTTAGGTAAATTATCCAAAGAAGAAAAGCCTAAAATGGGGCAAATAATTAATATTGCCAAACAAAGTGTACAAAAATTATTAACAGAACGAGGCGAATTGCTACGTGCGGAAGAAATTGCACAAAAGCTTGCAGCAGAATCTATTGATGTAACCTTACCTGGTCGCGGTACAGAACTCGGTGGTTTGCACCCTGTATCTCGAACTATTGAACGTATAGAAAGCTTTTTTGGTGATTTAGGCTTTGCAGTCAAAGCAGGTCCAGAAGTTGAAGATGACTATCATAATTTTGATGCCTTAAATATTCCTGAGCATCATCCTGCTCGTCAAGATCATGATACTTTTTACTTTAATCCTAAATTAGTATTACGCACACAAACTTCAGGTGTACAAATTCGTACGATGGAAGTTGAAAAACCACCATTGCGTATTATCTCTCCAGGTAAGGTATACCGTAACGATTATGATCAAACACATACGCCTATGTTTCATCAAGTAGAAGGGTTAATGGTTGATAAAGACGTGAGCTTTACTCACCTTAAAGGGATATTACACGACTTTTTGCATCACTTTTTTGAAGAAGAAGTTGAAATACGTTTCCGCCCATCGTATTTCCCGTTCACTGAACCTTCGGCTGAAGTGGATATTATGGGTAAAAATGGAAAGTGGTTAGAAGTACTAGGTTGCGGTATGGTTCACCCTAATGTGCTTAAAGGTGTTGGTATAGACCCAGAAATCTATACTGGCTTTGCTTTTGGTATGGGGGTAGAGCGTTTAACAATGCTCCGCTATGGTGTAAATGATTTACGTGCATTCTTTGAAAACGATCTTCGCTTCTTAAAACAGTTCAAGTAGGAAACCCAAATGAAATTTAGTGAATCTTGGTTACGTGAGTGGGTAAATCCTACACTTTCATCAGATGAATTAGCTCATCAAATTACAATGGCAGGTCTGGAAGTAGACGGTGTTGATCCAGTTGCTGGTGAATTTACCAATGTGATTATTGGTGAAGTCGTTGAATGTGGCCCACATCCAGATGCGGATAAATTACAAGTAACAAAAATTAGCCTTGGTAATTACAGTTCAGCCCATGTTGAAAAAGGTGAGTTGGTTGATATTGTCTGTGGTGCAAAAAACTGTCGTTTAGGTTTAAAAGTAGCGGTTGCTACGGTTGGTGCTGTACTACCGGGTGATTTTAAAATTAAAAAAGCCAAATTACGCGGTGTTGTTTCTAATGGTATGTTATGTAGTGAATCTGAAATAGGCTTAAGTGATAGTTCAGACGGCATTATGGAATTAGCACTTGATGCTCCCATTGGAATAGATTTACGTGAATATTTAGACTTAGATGATGTCACCATTGATGTTGACTTAACGGCTAACCGAGGCGACTGTTTAGGTATAAAAGGTTTAGCTCGTGAAGTAGGAGTGCTTAACTCTCAGTCAGTAACTGAAATAGAAGTTAATCCTGTTGCCCCAACTATTGATGATGTACGTGAAATTAATATTGAAGCGGGCGAAGCTTGTCCCCGTTATTTAGGTCGAGTTATTAAAGGTATCAACCCTGAAGCGCAAACGCCTTTATGGATGGTTGAAAAATTACGTCGCTGTGGCACACGATCTATTGATCCTGTTGTTGATGTAACTAACTATGTGTTATTAGAGCTTGGCCATCCAATGCACGCCTTTGATTTAGTCAAAATTGACGGCGGAATTAACGTACGTTTTGCTAATAAAGATGAAAAGTTAACATTATTAGATGAAAATGAAGTAACGCTTAACGAGAAAACGTTAGTGATTGCTGATGCACCTGCTAATGGACAAGGCAAAGCGTTGGCTATTGCGGGTATCTTTGGCGGGCTTGATTCAGGTGTAACCATTCAATCAACCGATATTTTCTTAGAAAGTGCCTTTTTCGCTCCACTAGCTATATTGGGTAAAGCGCGTCAGTACGGTTTACATACCGATGCTTCACATCGTTATGAGCGAGGCATTGATCCTACATTACAGCAACAAGCAATGGAACGAGCAACGCAATTGCTATTAGATATTGTGGGGGGACAAGCTGGACCGATTGTTGAAGCTAAATCAGAAGAAAATATACCTCAACCTAAAAATGTTACTTTACGACGTGAAAAACTAGACAGCCGTATTGGTCATCATATTAAAGATGAGCAAGTGACTGAAATTTTGACTCGCCTTGGTTTTGATGTAAATGAGGAAGGTGAGGATAACGATAAAACTTGGCAAGTAGTGGTTCCTGCCTATCGCTTTGATATTAAAATTGAAGTGGACTTAATTGAAGAAGTAGCGCGTATATATGGATATAACAATATTCCTAATATTGCGCCAAAAGCCAGTTTAAAAATGGTTAACAAGAAAGAAGCGAAAATAGATTTAGTTAAACTCAAACGCGCATTGGTTAATTGTGATTACCAAGAAGCAATTACTTATAGCTTTGTTGACCCAAAAATACAATCACTTATTCACCCTAACCAAGATGTGATGACTTTGCCTCACCCTATTTCATCAGAAATGTCAGTGATGCGTTTAAGTTTATGGACAGGGTTATTACAATCTGTTGTTTATAATCAAAACCGCCAACAAAGCAGAGTGCGTTTGTTTGAAACAGGTTTACGATTTGTACCTGATGAAAATGCTGAAAATGGTGTACGCCAACAAAATATGATCGCAGGTGTGATTAGTGGTAATAGAGCGAATGAACATTGGGATATAGAAAAAGCACCGACAGACTTTTATGATATGAAAGGTGATGTTGAAGCCCTTTTATCATTAACAGCAAATGCTAGTGCTTATGAATTTTCAGCAGCACAAGTGACGGCCTTACACCCAGGCCAAACGGCAAAAATTACTAAAAATGGGCAATTAGTGGGGTATGTGGGAGCCTTACATCCTGAATTAGAAAGAAAATTAGGTTTGAATGGTAGAACATTAATTTTTGAACTATTGTTAACTGAAATTGTTGATCAAAAAATACCTGAAGCCTGCGATATATCTCGCTTTCCTGCAAACAGAAGAGACTTGGCTGTTGTGGTAAAAGAGGATATTGATGCAAAAAAAGTGTTACAACTTATTGAAAAGGTTGGCGGAAATTATTTAATTGATCTAAACTTGTTTGATGTATACCAAGGTCAAGGTGTTGAAGACGGCTTTAAGAGTCTTGCCATCGCCTTAGTATTACAAGACACGAACAAAACGCTTGAAGAAAAAGACATCACCGATGTTATTGATCGAGTCGTTGATTCCTTAAAAACAGAGTTGAATGCATCACTGAGGGACTAAGCAATGGCGCTTACTAAAGCAGAAGTAGCAGAACATTTATTTGAAAAAGTCGGTCTTAGCAAACGCGACGCAAAAGAAATGGTTGAAATCTTTTTTGAAGATATTCGTGAAACCCTTGAAAGTGGCGAACAAGTAAAACTTTCTGGTTTTGGTAATTTCGATTTACGTCAGAAAAGCGAACGTCCGGGTCGTAATCCTAAAACAGGCGAAGATATTCCTATCTCTGCTCGTAAAGTGGTAACTTTTAGACCAGGTCAAAAACTAAAGAGCCGTGTTGAAAACGGTAATAGTGATTAATTAATAGCGTTGTTATTGTTTTAATTTCTTTACTTGAATGATAAAAAACCACATTAGTTTGTTGCTAATGTGGTTTTTTGATTTTGAATTTTTTTCTATCTATACCAATTTGATTAAATTTCTTCCCAACTCAGAGCTTCATTAGCGAGCTTAGAACAAGGAAAATTGATTAAACATAGTTACTCTATATTTCTTCAATTTTGCGATGTTATCAGTTTGCTA
>NZ_JBHFOM010000053.1:0-29625 GCF_053543955.1 Colwellia sp. E150_009 | reverse complement strand
ATTAAACATAGTTACTCTATATTTCTTCAATTTTGTGATGTTATCAGTTTGCTAATGAGCTCCCAAAGGGCGAGTTTAAAAGGCTTATATGCGGCGTTATTGATTTTGACAAGGGAATGACATTCTCTTCAATCAATGCCTTGCCTCTAAGCCTTTTAATTCTCACTGAGTGGGAAAGAACTTAATCAACTTGGTATAACTAGTAAAAAACATAATGACCTTATATGCTAATTAACCTACGTTAATTTTTAAAAACGTTATTAAAGGATTTTTTTTGAGTAAGCAATCACTGGATACCTTGGCGATTACTGCTATTGAGATCCTCCAATCCTACCTTAACTCACTTGGCCTTTCTGCCCATATTCATTTTGAATTAGAAGGTTGTGTTCGTAATAAAATACAACAAACCATCGCGATTAACTTTGCAAAAATTAATAAAAAAATAGCTGAGCATGGCATTGAAGGGCAACTTGTACCCGAATATTGGCGTAACCAATGGGAATATGTTTCCTTGTTTGCGGGTCAATCTCCCTTAAAGGAAGCTCATAACCTAACAAATATTATAAAACTATTACCTTCCTTGTTTAAACAACAGAATATTGATGAGGTATTAATTAAACCCGTTGTTTGGAGTGGCGACCAAGCACAACTGTTACTGGGCAGCAAAAATATTTTTCAAGGGCTTAATAAAAGTATTCATATTCCTAATGCTATACAAACCAATATCAGTATTAGTGATGATCAGGGAAATAACTTAATTGCAGATTCCCGTTTAGGAGAATGTTTACAGCAGTGTTTAATGAATACGAGTTATGGGTGTGCTTTATTATTTTTGCCTGAGCATGATGCCTATGAGCGATTAACATTAAAAAATAAATATGGGCTAAATGATGAATTATGTTCCCCCACCGATATTTCAGGGGGTCATCAAGGTAGTATTGCCTTGTATCGTCAGTACGGTAAACATAATCAAGTGCTTGGTGAAGATGTATTAATTGTGAACCATTTAAACGAACCACTCGTAAAACAAGTTAATTGGCAAAAAACAGCACGTATAGAACATCGTTTAGGGGCATCAAGCTTACATTATAATGCCTATGTTAATGTGATTTTCGCCTTATTAAATGTGGTTGATGCAGTAAAAGTGTTTCGTGACAAAAGTAATAAAGAACTATCAGTTACATCCTCATCATCACCTTTATCAACCCCATTACCTTCATCACTTTTTGATGATAAAGAAGCGTTAGGGGCGTATAGTTTATTTAAACAAGATAACTGGTTTGAACAAAGTTTGAATCAAATTGAATACGTTATGGTAGCACCTAATAATGGCCAACCATTGGGGATTGGTAGCGAAATAAAGCGTGCTATTTTGAATAAGTATCATAATAAAAAGATTGTGCTAACAACAAGCACTAGGACAGATTTTGACTAATGAATAACATGAATCAAGCTAAAACACCTTGGCTAACAGGGACTTCTGTTGACGAGAAACGAGCAGAAATAAAACACTATTTTCATAATACTTGGCAAACCTACGAAAGTTTATTTGCATTAATCAATAATGACGATGCGTATTATCTAAGGCCTGAGCCATTAAGACATCCATTGATTTTTTATTTTGGTCATACCGCTACTTTTTATATTAATAAATTAATCTTAGGTAAATACATTAAACATCGTATTAATCATTCACTTGAAGCAATTTGTGCTGTGGGTGTTGATGAAATGAGCTGGGATGATTTAGACAGCAGGCATTACAACTGGCCAAGTGTTGCAGAAGTAAAAACCTATCGTTATCAAGTGTATGATCTTGTGAATCAATTGATCGACTCAATGGATTTATCACTGCCTATCAGGCAAAACTCTCTAGCTTGGGTGATTTTGATGGGCTGCGAACATGAACGTATACACTTAGAAACATCGTCAGTCATTATGCGCATGCTTGAATTGAAACACTTAACAGCTAATGCACAGTGGCAACCTTGTCACTATACAGGTAATGCTCCCACAAACGAATTAACGCCTGTTAAAGGTAAACCAATTACATTAGGTAAAAAAGATGACGATTTAACCTATGGTTGGGATAACGAGTATGGCGAACTAAGCCTTAACGTTGATGATTTTCAGGTAGCAAAATATTTAGTTTCTAACCAAGAATATCTAACCTTTGTTGAAGCAGGGGGATATCAAAACCAAGATTATTGGACAAAAGAAGGTCAACAATGGTTAACCTATACAAAAGCGTTAATGCCGCGCTTTTGGCGCAAACAAAACGATACATATTTACAGCGGAATTTAACCGAAGAAATACCGTTACCGCTTAACTGGCCCGTTGAAATTAATTACTTAGAAGCAAAAGCCTTTTGTAATTGGAAAACTCTGACCACAAAACAAAATGTGCGTTTGCCAACAGAAGCTGAATGGATGACGCTTCGCGATACCATAGAAGAAGACTTAACCTCTTGGCAAGAAGCCCCTGGCAATACAAACCTTGAATACTTTGCCTCTTCTTGTCCTGTTGATACATTTGAGCACCAAGGTATTTATGACATTTTGGGAAATGTGTGGCAATGGACTGAGTCAACCATTGATGGTTTTAATCATTTTAATGTACATCCATTATATGATGATTTTTCAACACCCACATTTGACGGTAAGCATAACCTAATTAAAGGTGGCTCTTGGATCTCAACAGGTAATGAAGCCATCAAGTCATCAAGGTATGCCTTTAGACGTCATTTCTATCAACATGCGGGTTTTCGTTATGTCATCTCAAAAACAAAAGAAATTCCTATAACTGCGGTTAACCCATATGAAACTTCCATTGAAATTTGCCAGAAAATAGCGCAAGAGTATAACCCTAAAACTCAATATATTTCAGAGTTAGTGTCTTTAATTAATACAGCTATCACTAACACAGGTACATTAAAAGATCGGTTGTTAAACTTAGGCTGTGGCGTTGGTCGAGTGGCTTTTGAATTATCACCAAACTTTAAACATATTGATGCTGTAGATTTTTCTGCACAAACAATACAGCACGCCGTTAAGTTACAACAGCAAGAAACAGTACGTTACACCACCATTAATGAAGGAGATATAGTTGATTTTCACCAACTATCATTACGTGATATAGCTTTACCTAGCTACGGAAAAAATATTTTATTTAGCCAAGGCGATGCCAGTAACTTAAAACAAAAGTTTACGAGATATAGCGTTGTGGTAATGGATCAGGTTCTTGAAAAAAGCTATCAGCCTAAACAGGTGTTAGCAAATATTATCGAACGCCTACTTCCTCGAGGTATATTGGTCATTGCTAGTAGCTATTGTTTTAATGAATCAATAACTACAAAAGAAAATTGGTTAGGTGGTATTAAAGTTAATGGAGAAAATGTGACTGGCTTTGATGGCTTACAAAACCAATTAACTAAGCATTTTACCTTAGTAAACCAACAGCCATTAACAACAATTAATACACTTAATTCGCATCAAGCTATTTCAACGTTAATTGATGTAACGGTATGGCAAAAATGTTGCTAACAGTGATACCAACTTAAAACCTACACTGATAAAAATTAAATCAATGGTAAATAATTTTGCTATAGGTGCTTAATCACAAGCTATAAACATAAGTTGTGTTTATACCCGCTCCACTTGAAGATGCAAGATTCAGCTGGAACGGGTATAGGTACCCATTTCATTTTACATTACCTGTAAATTGACTATTATTGGTAAAGCTTCCTTTTAAATAAATAATTTTATAATGACCAAGCTTATAATGAACAAATTACGTAAAATACTTTTAGCCATGATGTTATGCTCAGCATGCTTTTCATGTTCTGGTTTCAACCAAGGCACACCTAAAATTAATCAAGCAGAATCAGCCAAGAACTATACTGCACAGATTTATGTAAGCAATACCGCAATTACTTGGGGCATGGCTTGGTTACCTAATGGTGATATGCTTTTCACCCAACGCAGTGGTGAATTACGCTTAGTTAAACAAGGCAATCTTGTTGCTGAGAATATTTCTGGTTTACCTAAAATAGAAGTAGGCGGCCAAGGAGGATTACTCGATATTGCTTTACATCCTAATTATGTAAACAACGGTTGGTTATATCTTTCTTATACTAAAGCTGACAATAAAGGAAATAAAAGTACCGCGATTATGCGCGCAAAATTGCAAGGTATGACACTAACCGAAAAACAAGATATTTATGTGGCGCAAGCTTACGGTGACAAAGGCGTCCATTTTGGTAGTCGGTTAGCATTTGATAACCAAGGCTATTTATATTTTTCAATTGGTGATCGCGGTCAACGTGATGTTAATCCGCAAAAGATAAATCGTGATGCAGGTAAAATATACCGATTACAGGATGATGGCCGTATTCCTAAAGATAATCCTTTTTTCTTAAACAAGCTAGCCAAAAAAGCCATTTACTCTTATGGTCATCGCAACCCACAAGGTATGGCGAAGCACCCTGTTACTGGTGAAATATGGACTCATGAGCACGGCCCTCGTGGTGGCGATGAAGTGAATATTATTACCAAAGGTAACAATTATGGCTGGCCAATCATTAGCTACGGCATTAATTACAGCGGTACATCATTTACCGACATTACGGAAAAAGAAGGCTTAGAACAACCCCTTTGGTACTGGGATCCTTCCATTGCGCCTTCAGGCATGACCTTTGTTACCAGTGATAAATATCCTCAATGGCAAGGAAATTTACTCGTTGGTTCATTAAAGTTTGGCTATGTGGTGATGTTAACACTCGACGGTAATAAAATTGTCAAAGAAGAAATAGTGAAAGATGGATTGACTCGAGTCCGAAATATTAAACAAGGTCCTGACGGTTATATATACATTGCTATTGACGGCCAAGGAATTTATCGATTAATGCCTGTTAAATCGATATAAGTTAAAGATATTAAATTACTCCCACCCTATAGTTTTCATTAGATCTCACACATAAATGATCCAAATAACATTAGTATTCAACCTTTATTGAAATAAAAAGATACATATGATGCATTATTTAGATTATATCTCCTTAAAGTAATGACACAGGTGAAGCACCCCCTTAACCAAACAATCATAACCAACTGAACTTAATGACTTTTATATTCTGGAACGAAATTTGCTCTATGCTCTATGAATAAAGCACAACATTGTTAGGTACAACATAATAAATAAAATGAGTTGAATCAGTGGAATGTATAAATGCAATACACAGTATTATCATCTATATTTTCAACTCTTTATGTTTATAAACTCATTCATCCAATAAAAAGTGATATTACATGAACATAATTACCTCTTTTAAACAAAATATAATAAACAAGTGTAAATGTTGGTCTTCTCTGGTTTTTGTTTTAGCACTGCTCGGGTGCAACTCAATGCCTTCTGCAATAGAAAAACTCCACGTAGAAAAAACCTTAATCATTAATGCAACGGCACAACAGGTTTGGGCCTTTGCAGGAGAGTGGACAGGAATTGATAATTTAGCACCTGCAGTCATTACTAGCATTTTATCTAACGGTAATGAAGTCGGTTCATTTCGAATAATAAACCTCAAAGGCGGCGGTGTGATAGAAGAAGAAATGGTTGATAAAAGCGCAACAAATTATAGCTACATCATCAAAAAATCACCTCTTCCTGTATCTAATTACAGATCAACGATAGGTGTAAAAGACCTTGGTGATGGCACCAGTGAATTCAGTTGGAAAAGCAGTTTTATGGCTGATGGTGTGCCAGACGTTCAAGCCATTAAGATTATCACTGAACTTTATGAAGGTGGGCTTGAGGTACTTAAAAATAAATACCCTTACAAAAAGTGATATCGGCTTATTTTATCTAATTCAGCCTAAACAGGCTTTAACATAATGTAACGTAAACTTAGCGCTTTAAGTTGAAGAAATACAACAACTACAGAGATAACAATGTTACCTCTGTACATTAAAAACTTATTTTTTCTTATTCTGCTTTATCGCTATTCACTGAATTCTAGGATAATTCATGCATACTAAATTAATACAATATTTAACGGTTTCTTCAATTGTCGTCACTATCATTTCATTAATAAATTTTTTTAGTTACCAAAGATTTAATTCAATTATAATGACCACTGTCATTACTGGTATCAGTGTTTTTATAGTGACAACTTTTCTTGTTAATAAGCTAGCAACATTAACAACCTTACTTAACCTGTCTTATAAAAACACCAGAGAAGAACACATAAACCTTGCAAGTTCTGGTGAAAAAATTGAAAAGAAGGTTAGCCAACTCGCTATAAACTCGGCTGAGGTTAGCTTTTTTTTAGATCAACTAAGCATTGCTATTGAAAAGTCCAGTGAAGACGTTGACAGGCTTGCAACTGCAGCAGAACAAATGTCTGTTAATAGCAAACAAATAAATGACAATGCTGCAATTGCCTCTGAACAATCAAACCAAGCAATGCATGCCAGTTCATCAAGTTACCAACAATTAACATCCAGTATAGAAATAATTAATCAACTAAATCTCGCCATCAATAAAGCGGCCGATAAAATTAAATCTCTTGAACAAAAGGCACTTGAAATTCATAGTATAACTGATGTTATCAATGCTATTTCTTCACAAACAAATTTATTAGCGCTTAATGCTGCAATTGAAGCTGCCCGTGCAGGAGATCACGGTAGAGGTTTTGCTGTTGTTGCTGACGAAGTAAGAACATTAGCAGCCAAAACAGTGGACGCAACTAGTCAAATTGGCGATATGTTAAAACAAATTAGTGATGAAACTAGCGAAACCACAGATGTTATGTCAAGTATTGTTGAACAAACAAGCAGTGTTGTCACCACAATGACAGACTTATCAACTTCATTTGAACAAATCGATAAACTGATGACCGATTCGTCTTGTGCAAGTAATCAAATAAGTCATGCATTACAAGAACAAGACTCCGCAGCGCTAGAAATTTCGACGTCTATTGTCAACTTACATAATTTTTTAATAGATAAAAGCAAAGAAACACAGCAAGTGTCAACACAAGCATCAAGGTTATCAACCAGCACTGAATCTATCTTTGTTGAATTATCAAGCTTTGATAGTGAAACGCTAATAACCTCATTGTGTAATCAGGTACAACTTGCGGCCAGTGAAGTAGGTAAATTATTCGAACAGAGTATTTTAGATAACAGCATCACAATGCAGCAGCTATTTAACTTTAAATATACACCAATAGAAAATACAAAACCTCAAAAATATACGAGTAGTTTTGATAGCTTTACAGATAGAGTTTTACCAAAAATTCAAGAACCGATATTACAAAAATTTAGCGATATTATTTATGCTGTTGCTGTAGACTCTAATGCTTATCTTCCTACGCATAACTCATGTTTTTCAAAACCATTAACAGGCGATCAGGCAATAGATATAATCAATAATCGTACTAAACGTATTTATGATGACGCTACTTGTATTCGCTGTGGTCGCCATACTGATAAATTTTTATTACAAACGTACAAACGTGATACTGGCGAAATAATGCATGATGTTTCAGCACCAATTTATGTACAAGGTAAACACTGGGGTGGCTTTAGAATTGGTTTTAAAGCATAAATTACGCCTCAAAATTTTATCAATAGAGCGTATTAGGCCTTTTAATATTATAGCGTTCCATCTTACGGTATATTGTAGAGCGGCTACTATCGAGTTCGTGTGAAACTGCTGAAATATTCCATTTATGTTTTCTCAATGTATCAAGCAGCACTTTGCCATTAGTACACATCATCGCTGATGGTGTTGTGATATTTTCATCTTCATTAAGAACATCTGAATATTTGTCAGCTGAATGATTAACCGCGGGTTCACAGATCTCCTTGGGTAAACAGTCTAGCTTTATTTGATTGTCATCACTCACGGCTAAAGCATAACGAGCAACACTAATAAGTTGTCTTATATTACCTGGCCATCGGTATGTTAATAAAATAGATATGACTTCAGTAGCCAAATTGAATTGGCCTTTCGCTTCCATAGCAAAAATACGCTTAACTAAATAGTACTGGTCTAGGCGTTGTCTTAGCGGAGGAAGGTTCAATGTTGCTCCGTTAAGACGATAATATAAATCTTCTCTAAAAGATTTATTGCTAATCAAGTCTGTTAAATTTTGGTGTGTTGCTGAAATGATATTAACATCAATAGCTATTGGTTTTTCTGCCCCCAATGGCAAAATTTCACGCTCAGCTAACACTCTCAAAAGACGGGTTTGTAAAGCAAATGGCATATCACCAATTTCATCAAGAAAAAGAGTTCCTCCATTGGCCAACAAAAGCTTGCCCTTCATACCATTTTTATTAGCGCCCGTAAAAGTGCCACTTTGATAACCAAATAACTCACTTTCAATAAGTGACTCAGGAATAGCAGCGCAATTAAGTGCCACAAATGGCCCATCGGCACGATTGCTTTCTTTATGAATAGCACTAGCAAATGCTTCTTTCCCCGTCCCCGTTTCACCTAAAATTAAAATGGAGATTCCTTTATTCAGTACTTTTCGCACACAGTGAATTCCCTGCTGAACAACAGGATCTTCACCACATAATTCATCCATAGAAGGATGTTTTCCCCTACTATCTATAAATTTTTTATCAATGGGTTTAGCTCTAAAACGTTTGGGGGCAGATAAATTAACATTAACCACTTCATCACTTTGCTTTCGCCTTAGCTTTACTGAGCTTCCTGCTGAACTTAAATCAGCTATTGAAGCATCGAACAACTGTTCTACTGGTATTTCCGTGAAGTTTTTATCTGAACGTAGCTGATAAGCTTTTGCTGCGGTACTGTTTGCTGCAACAACCAGTCCTTGCTTATTCAGCGCCAACAAACCATTTTGCTTAAATTCACTACCTTCTTCTGTATTATCAAAAGACAATATAAAATCTTTATTATGTGCTTGTCGAAAATAGTGATTTTCCCGCTCTAACAAAGTACTTATCTTTTGAATATTTTCTCGTTGTAAGTGAACATCGCCCATTTTGCTGGCAATTTGGAATAATAAGCGTGAAGCAGCCTCAACTTTGTCTTGTGAAACAATAGGCACTCGCTGCACCGCTTTAAAGTATTGCTCAGGGTTAATTCCCAACTCTTTGGCATAACGTTTAAACAACCATTCATCAGGTGGTGCAGTCAATACCTGTCCACCCAACACGGAACCGACTTGTTTTCCATTCAGTATTATGGGAGCCGCAATATCAACCAAACCAGCATGGCATTTATATACCAAAGGTTTGCCTGATTTCCACGACTTTCGACCTGCTTTTAGATCACATTCATTGCAACGTTGATTACCTAATTCGCTTTTACGAGTATACTCGGTGCAAAAATCAGTAAAATGGCTACCCGTTGTAACAGGTTTTTCATGATCAACTGTTAAGGTTGCCATGCCTGATAATTCAGAGAAATTTTCCTGTAAGCTTTGCCAAAAGCTTAGATCTAGTATCTTGTTTAGTTCTGTTTTCATTAAATAGAACCCCGTTATTGCACTAGTTGTTAATAGGCAGAATAGCAGGAATCCTTTATGTGAAATTCAATAGCCTGACTTGAGGATAATGTATATAAAAACATCTAACCTAACAGCTAATATTACTCTAATCGAGAATAAATTCAAATTAGGGGGTTAGTATATGTTTTCAAAGGTTATTAATTAAAACATGAAAAAGTCGGCTAATGAGTTAGTCGACTTTTTAAAAGAAAAGGAGAGCTATATTAGTAATTAGTAATTAGTAATGAGTAATATATCGTTAAAAATTAATAGAGGCCCCCACGTGTAATGCACGGGGTTGACCACCAAAAAATCGGTAGGAACCAAAAGCAAAATCTGCACGGCTGGCATATTTTTCATCGGTTAAATTTTCAATACGAGCAAAAATATTGAGATTGCTACTCACTTGTAATGAGCCTCTCAACTGCAACAAGTCATGACCTGCATATTCATGCTCATTGGCAGGATCCAAGAAGTATTTCCCCATATATAACCACTCTAATTCAATTTCACTTAATGGCGTTGGTTTCCAGGCAAACCTAACATTACCAAGATGCTTGGGGGCTGTATCAATTTCATTACCATTAATAACACCGCTATTCTCGCGATCAAATTCATATTCATGCTGTGCATAAGTATAATTTGCAGCAATATTAAAATGGTTAGAAATATTATAATCAAACCCAAGTTCAATTCCTTGATGAGAAGTTTCACCATCAGTCACATTTAGGCCACTGGCATCACGAAAGAAAAAGTTTTTCTTCGTCATATAATATCCCACAAGTTCATAGGTTAAGTTAGCGGTAACACCTCGAATACCTATTTCTGTGCTGTCAATCTTTTCAGAATTAACCTCACCAACAACTTGCTGATTTTGTAATCGATATATATCTGTAGTTTGTGGCGCTCGAAACCCTTGTGTCCAATCAGCAAATAATGCCACATGCTTGTTTATGCGGTAATTAAAACCTAATTTAGCGCTGGTATTATCAAAACTATCAACACTGTCACTTGGCTTTTGGTATAAACAACCTATAGGTGATTCATTATTATCAACACATGAGCTACCATCAGCCTTAGTTGTTCCGTCGGCTATCAAATTGTCATAGTCATACTCGGTGGCATCAAATCGTAAACTACCTGTTAGCACAAAATTGTCATTTAACTGCCAGTCACCCTGAATATAAGGAGCAATAGTTGTTGCTTGTACTTCATAATCATAATGCAACCCTTGTTGGCGTGCTTTACCGTAACTATAACTATCAACGTTCTTTTGAGTTTCGGTTAATTTACCATGAGTCCAGTCAACATCAAGCCCCATAGTTAAAGACAACTCTTGGCTTACTTGCCAATTATAGTTACTTACTAGACCTAGACTGTAATGACTATTTTCTTCTATGGCTCTTGAGGGCAAATAGTGTTGGCTGAACTCCATTTCATTAATACGAAAATAAGGTGTAATACTTAAACTTGTTACCTCAGTTAACTCTCGCTGCCAGTTTGTCACTATACGCAATGATGTCCACTTACGATAAGCATCATCATCGCAGTTTTTTCTCATTACATCAGTATCTTTATATAAAGTTTCGGCTTCATAAGTTGATGCGTAACAACCACCACCATTATCATCAGATGAAATATACCCTGCGGTTTTTTGATCAAGATTAAAGCCTGATATGGTGGTTCTGAAGTGGTCTACCCCACTTTGATAATCATGACGCAATCCAAGTTTCAATGATTGAAAATCACTGTTATCCCTAAATCCGCCATCATTAACCGCTTGGATATTAGCACCAACACCATGTTTGCCCATTTCAATGCCACCACTACCATGTAGTTGATAGCTATCATTTGGCCCCCCAATAATAGTCATATTACCTTTTTCACTTGGGTCTTTTGATAACACATTAATCACACCATGTACTGCATTTGATCCATAAGTAGCGCTAGCAGGGCCTCGAATTATTTCAATTTCTTTTGCTTGAGCAAGGTTTAATTCTGATAACCCATTGTTATTAGCAAAACCAGCCGCACGGGTAGCAATACCATCTTCAAGAAATAAAAAAGCGCCCGCAGCTCCAGGGCCAGTTAAAACAGGAGAACGTAAGGAAGGTAGTGATTCCATACCATTATTGGTTTGAACGTGTACACCTGTTGCTCTGTTTAAAATATCACTGGGGTGTACAGAGCTAACTGAGGCAATATCTTCACGCGATATACGATCAATATTACCCGCTAAAGTAAGAAGGTCAGATTGCTGAAGACTGCCAGTGACAACAATGATTTCAGTAACATCATTATTTTTTGTATTAGATCGATCAGCATGATCAGCTGCCGCAAGCACAGAACAACTTATCATTGAAAAGCAAGCCGTAGTAATAACTGAAATTGGAAATTGTTGTAACATCTTTATATCCTTTTTATGCTTCTATGCTTTCCTGACCATAAAGCCAGCACCTATCACAGATAACTTTCCAAATAGACCGCCGAAAATAACGGATAAAGATATTAGCAATAATGGGTTGTCAAAATTTATATTAGTTAAGGTAACCAGAGACATTCTTTCATCGGTTTGTAACAGGTAAGCAAAAGTAGCTGCGTACGATAAAACTGAAGCCGGTACAGCGCTAAAAATTTGAAAATTTGATGCAAACACAACCGAAAAAGCAGTAAAACCAACAACAATTGCACTCCACAGTGGCATACCTAATGTCTCACCTAAGGGAACAGTTAGAACAATAAAAGCAGCAATCCAGCCTACTATCACACCAAAAACACCACAAATAACAGTACTTTTTAATGCCTGGTTATCTCCGCCTAAAGCAGCAAAACCTGCCCAAGCAATAAAAACAGCCCAAATCAATATATATCCAGATAAAGGGCCAAAGGCAATCCAAGTGGCCAATGCACCCACAAGGGCAATACTTAACGATGTTGCTGTTATTTCTTTCATAATAATCTCTTTTTAATTAAAGTTAAGTGACCCTCTAGCCATGTTGCTATACATTACAAGAGGGTTACTTTAAAGTTGTACGCTAAATTAAAGCTGTACTTTAGAAAGTAACTGATAGTTCAGCTACTACGCCATCCCATTCAGCTTCACCAGTACCATCAGTAGCTTGACCACCAGAAAACGCCTCCTCTGTTTGTTTAACATATTCTAACTTTAACAATACATTGTCTTCGATTCTGTAACCTAAACCTAGTTGAATACGATCTAAGCTATCGTCACCTGAAATTCCAGTTGATTCATTAGTCGATTGTGAATAACGTGCTGCAAGGTAGATATTTTTGTTAATATCATATTTGGCTTTAAAACTCATGAAGCTAACTTCAGAATCTTGCTGGGTAAAGCTAGCAGATACTGGACGATATCCAGCAATACCAGAATCAGCCCAGCTATAATCATCTTGAGCTTGACCATAATAGGCATTTAATTTCAAATTATCCGTTTCATATTGAACGTCTAATTGCCAAATAGTAGCATTAATACCTGGGACAATAGCAAAGTGGCTACCACGACCTGGTGTACCCGTTACACCGCCAGTATCGGTACCAAATTCATAGATATCGCCATCACCAATACCAATAAGTGCACCAATTGGTGCGCCACCTGGATCAGTACAAGTGTCAGTTCCGCAATCTAAATCAGCATTAGTAAGAAAAAGACCTGCACCAAAAGATAAGCCATTATCAAAACCAAAAGTACCGCGTAAACCAAAGTTGTAACCCGAATCTTTACTAAAATCGGTGCCAAAGCTAGGCTTACTTACAACAGCATCCCAAGTATAATTGTCTGATGAACCGTAAAGCCAAAGGCCTTCTTCTGCTGTAATCATATCTACAGGGCTGTTACCGATTAATGGATTACTTTGAACAGCAGCACCATCTGAATACTCAATGAAGTTTTGAGTAGTAGAAATTACATTACCAACTCTAAGACCTAATCCACCTTTTTCGAATTGGATCCAAGCTAAATCTTGTGCAATATTAAAATTGCCATTGTCATCTGGCTCTTCCGCTAATTCAGCGAATACTGAAATAGAGTCTGTCAATTGTGCATTAAACGTCAGTGCATAACGTAAACGATGGAATCCGCTATCTTGATCTTCTGGAGCTCTTGCTGCACCGTCAACTTCTATGGCTGATTGCCAAGATTGCATAGCAGCGCCATTAATTTGAAGTTTACCATCCATAAATTCAACTGCTTGAGTTTGAGTAGCCGTTGCACCCAATGCTAGTAAAGTAGCTAAATTAGCGGCAATAATTGTTTTTTTCATATTCTTCCCCTTTTTAGTGATTGTTTTTTTGATACTGGTTTCATATCGCAATGCTTGTGCCAAATAAAAAAACAGTTAGAAAAAATGCGTAAAAAGAGCATTACCTATTGATTTTAAATCATAATTTTTATTTTTAATTTGTTTTCTATTAATTATACCAACCGTAAAATTACGTTTTTATTAGAACAGGTGTAGCGAGGAGTTTGCGAATTGCAACAGCTGTGTATAGAGAAATAAGCTGAGAGCAAAAGAATAATGCGTGTAATTAGAGAGTAAAAAAATGGAGTATTGAGGTCTGTTATCAAAGAACATGATAGTTTAAAATTGTAGATTGAAACTGTTTGTAGTGGTTAAAATTTAACAGGCCAACATTCGCTCAACTTACCCTTAATAATTCTAATCTTAGGTTTTCACCAATGTAACCACAGAAGGGGCAATCATTATTGCTGAGAGATAGAAAAATTGGCGTTTTCACTACTATTTTTTATCCTCCAAGTACAGAAGCATCGCTTCTCTACTTGGAATATTAAATTCAATGAAAAATAATAAATTAACAACTAAATCAGCTCAACCCAAACTAAAAAATATCATTCGGTTGAACTATATTGAATTTTTTCATTTTTCGATAAATAGTCGATCGACAAATCCCTAATTCTTCTGCAACTCCTGTAACATTCCATTTATGCAAGCGTAATGAATTAAGTAAAAGGTTAGCATCTTGATCATCACAATTTAAAGTAGGATTGCTTTGATTATCGTTTACGGAAACGGGATTAATGACAGAAGAACTATTGATTATATCAGCAGGAAAATCATTAAGCGTAATAGTTGAGCCTTCCTTTATAGCCAAGGCATATTTGAGCACATTTTTTAGTTGTCTTATATTACCTGGCCACGAATAATCTAGCAAAAATTGATAGGCCTGACGCTCAAACTGAATATCATCAAACGATGTATTCTCTGATTTTAATACGGAAGTAATAACCTCATCTTTATCACTGCGATCTCTTAACGACGGTAGTTTCAAAGACATGCCATTTAGTCGATAAAAGAAGTCCTCTCTAAAGGCTCTATTTTTTATTTGTTCCTGTAAATTTTGGTGAGTCGCCGAAATCACCTTAACATCTAATACTTCAGGAACCTCGGCACCCAACGGTAAAACCTCTTTTTCGGCAAGCGTGCGCAGTAAACGGGTTTGTAATTGAATTGGCATATCACCAATCTCATCAAGAAAAATTGTGCCCCCGTTAGCTTGACTAAGCTTACCTTTCATACCATTTTTACGTGCACCAGTGAAAGTACCATTTTGATAACCAAATAATTCACTTTCTATCAACGACTCAGGTATTGCTGCACAATTAAGGGCTATAAAAGGACCATTAGCTCGGTCACTCTCATCATGAATTGCTCTTGCAAAGGCTTCTTTACCTGTGCCTGTTTCTCCTTGAAGAAGAATAGGAATATCTTGATTTATTATTTTTCTAATGCGAGTAATACTGGCAACAACACCTTGATCATTACCTTTAAGTTGATCTAATGAAGGGTGGCCATGATGTGATTTTTTTATTTCATTTCTAGTTTTAACCAACGCATTACTTTTATTGAAAAATCGTATAGGAGAATGAAGTTGTAACTTAAATTGTTCTTCACTATTACCTATTGTAATTAAAGAGTCTGTTAATCCTCCATTAGTATTATTTTGTAGTTTTTCAATTGATACATTTAATAATACCTCTATTTTTTTACCAATTAAATCACCCGAAAATAACATTGCATATTGAGCAAATGAATTTCGATTGGCTCCAATGATATTGCCACTCTCACTCAAAGCAATTAAGCATTCTTGCCCTTCTTCACCAAAGTTATTTCTAGGATTTATAGCGATAATAATATTATTACGATGAAAGTGATAAAAATAACTATTTTCAATCATTCTGGCATACATGGTGACCAGTTTAAGTGTTAAAAACTGTGTTTCTTTTCCTCCACTTGCACCTAAACATGAGGCATTAAGACACCCCATAAAGTTCCCCAATGAATCAAAAATAGGTGCTACCGAGCAACTAAGTTTTCCACTGTTTCTATTATAATGTTCTTGGCCATGTACAATTAAAGGCTGCTTTTCTACTAATGACATACCTATAGCATTCGTTCCAGATACTTTTTCATTCCAACAAGATCCTAATAAAAACCCTCTTGACTCAAAAAGTTCTGATCCTGCACTAGGTAATCGCTTCGCTACAGTAATTCCTTGACTATCCGCAAGCAATACAGCTAAGCCAGCTTGATTTAGCGCACAACCAAAACTATTCACACCATCAGCAGCTATTTTAAAATAATCGCCCATTAACTGTTGATGATTATTTAATTCATGTGACGTCAGTACAATTTTTTCATTATCAGAATCTGGATCAAGTTGATAATCACTGTAGCACCGCTCCCATGAATCTATGATCATAGATTCAGGTTTAATAGCTCTTTGTTTAAAGTTCCCCGTAACATAAGCAACAACATCACTAATTTTTCTATTGGCCGGATATTTAGGTATCATTATTATTCTCCTGACTCATAAAATGTATTAGCGATAATAACAGCAAATACTGAGCCAGATATAAAATCAATCGTATCGATTCCTTTCTATCCTACAGTTTTATTAACCCCACACTAATATTTCAACTACATGTTTACAGGTGTCATTACTCTATTACTTTCCTTTTAGCTAAAAAATCTTTGCAAAATGGGACATTTCATAGGACACCTGTAGTGTTTCACGCAACAGATGTAGCGATGCTTTAGCCATTTTTAATATTGACTGTAACCAAATACCTTATCAATACTTCAAAACAAAAAGTAAAAATTGTTTATAAAAATTTGGGTCACAAATAGCCCAAAATATCTACAACACTGCTCTGAAATAAATAGCACTTATTCCCTATAATACCTGTACCTTTTAAAGACATTATCATCGCTCTAAATCGTTAATTTTTCTTTTAATCTTTAAATTTGTCTGTCTGCCTAATTGTGTAAAACTTATTGATAGTGATAGAGTCAAGCACACTCTCAAACTGCTCAGCTCCAGACCAAACAATACGAATTTTATCAATAATATCAGCATCTGCTAAACCAAAATGTAATTCAGCTGGAGCACTAGATATAAAACTACCGCCAGAACGAACCTCTTGGTATTGCGTTATACCATTAGCGGTTACATAGACTTTTGCACCTATAGCCTGTGTATTTTTACCTATTCCTTGCAAGGTCAAATGAACAAATCCATGACCATCAGCTGAGGATGCATTATTTTTATATAACAGTAATCGATCTTGATGATTACTGACAAGAATATCAACATCACCAT
This sequence comes from Colwellia sp. E150_009, assembly GCF_053543955.1. Lineage (NCBI taxonomy): Bacteria > Pseudomonadati > Pseudomonadota > Gammaproteobacteria > Alteromonadales > Colwelliaceae > Colwellia > Colwellia sp. E150_009. The sequence goes on along the minus strand of NZ_JBHFOM010000053.1, from coordinate 12,466 downwards.
CTCTATCGTAATCTAAACAAGCAACACCTCGCCCTGACAACGTATCTGTAATGCCCAGTTCACTACTTTGCTCAGTAAAACTGCCATCTTGATTAGACATAAATAATCGGCTTGGTGTATTGGCAAACTCTTGCATGGAGCGTTTTAATTTCATATAAGCAAAAGGGTTTCCCAAATGTTTACGTAACTCACTGTCCAAATCAAAACCATTGACATGAAAAATATCTGGCCACTGATCATTATTAAAATCGGCAAAGCAAGCACCCCATGCCCATAAGCCTTCAGCAACACCAGCATCATCTGTTACATCAATAAATTGTCCATTTTGATTATTGTATAAGCGATTTCCTTCGGTTCCCCAACTACCTTCTGCAACACCATTAGGATCTGACACACTACTTACAAACCAATCAAGATCACCATCGTTATCATAGTCTGCAACCGCACTTCCCATCCCATTTTTATCTGTGATCTGTGAAAGATGGGTAGTTTTTTCAAAACTGCCATTGCCACTATTCTTGTACACTTGACTAGTTTCAAAATCAGCCGCCATTAGCAAATCAGGGTAACCATCATCATCAATATCTGAAAATGCCCCTGTAAATGTAAAATCAGTATTTCCGACCATTTCCATTAAATCTGCCTGTTTGTCTGCTGGCACAAACATCAAAGAATCGTCGGTGCTAACGTTCTCCCATAAATGATTGGGCTGCTGTCCTCCTAAACCAGGCCCACGCCAATGGGTCGTAAGCGCATCTAAATCACCGTCCAAATCATAATCAGCAAAAGCGAATGACCAACTGGTTAATTGAGCAGCAATCCCAGAGTTTTTTATGGGGATAAATTTTTCATTATTATGATTAATATATAAAGTTGGATTTTGACTATGTTTATCACCCGCCAGTTTACCTGTAACAGAAGATAAGTTAGGGTGAATTAGGTTCGAGGTAATGATGTCTAAATCACTATCACCATCAATATCTACCATAGCTACCCCATTAGATAACTCTTTAGAAGTGATGCCCCATTTTTTAGATATATCAGAAAAACTGCCATCGCGGTTATTTCTATATAAAACATCAGCTGAACCGTCACCTGTTGGCTGAAAAATATCGGGCCAACAATCACCATCAACATCTCCAGCGGCGACTCCACCGCTAAAGATTAAACGTTGTGCCGATTGTAAATTATAAAGTGGCCACGATATATGGTGACGTTTAGTTAACCCTGAACTCAAAGCCACCTCCTTAAACTTATGAGTTTTATTTTCAACTTTGTTTGGTTTAGAAGCTTTACAACCAAACAAGTCCGACTCAAGGATAATCGCTTTTATCGTGCTTGAAGATTTAACGGCATATTGAGAATTATTAATGGTGGTTTTATTCAAGCTAGCTAAAGGTTTAGGTGGCGGGGTAAAATCGCCTATTTTGGCGTTTAACCGCAAAGAATCGGGAGCAGTTTCATGTTCATTCGGCACCCAAACAGCAAGACAATCTTGATCATTTAAACAAGGATCAGTAAGCGTATTAAGGAATGCTGCTATAGCCTCCCTTTGATGGTTGTCAATTTTTACATTACTAGCGAGTTGACTCACTCCATTTTTTTGTTGTTCAAGTAAAAGCTCAAGGGGTTTTTGCGAATGTTCTCTAGTTTGTGGGTAATAACCACTCACATATTTCATTTGCGGATTATTAGAGAAACTATAGTCAAAATTTTCAATGGAACTGGCAGGATCTATATGGTGTGCGATGACATCAGATAAATCAGTAAATGCACCTGAATGTGTATATGGTGCTGTAGCAGTCACATTCAGTAAGCTGGGTGTCCTAAATGCGAACCTGTCATTATCATTTTGACTCACATTACGACGACCGTAATCTTCGCCGTTTGGCTGCTTGCCCTTGCCTAACTGTGGTACGGCAATATTATGAAATTCTTCATCAGAGAAGAAAGGAGGTGTATGACAAGCAACACAATCAGCGCCACCTTGTTTTGATTTATTAAAAAATAACAATGCACCTTCAACTTCTAAGTTAGTCAAGGCATCTTCATTTCCTTTAACATAGGCATACCAGTCGTTATCTATCAACACTTGAGTAGATTGATAGTAAGAAATGGCCTTTTCAATATTACTAAAATTAATTAACGAATCAACAGTGCCATTAGGTACGCTAAACGCTTCTCGGAATAAGGCTAACCAAGATTGATTTTTATCATTTTGTTTCATTCTTTCAACAAGTGCATCACGAACCCCTTCGTGAGTTTGCGAAGTGGCAAAATTGTAGCCTAGCATTTCATCATTTGAAACAATAGGAAAACGAGTTTGGCTAGCTAAAAGATCATTGCCTGCGGAAATGTCTGCTTGCCATAAATTACTATCTGGCGTGCGATGGTTCTGACCTTCACCACTATTCTTAGATTCATTGTCTAATACAAAAACACGACCATCATAAAACATCGCCCGATTGTATAATGAAGCATTAAATGTACTTTGTGAATGACGCGCGACATTTGGCGCACCATCGGCCTTTGGCTCACCAGAAGACTGCCAATCATGCCATCGTCCTGGTCCAAGTAACTCTGGATCATAAGCTGCTTCACCAACAGGAAGACTTAATTTATCTCCCCCTGCTAAATAAGGGTGATGACAACTTGCACAGGCAACATCTTTATTGCCGCTCAATGAGCGACTAAAAAATAATTCTTTGCCAAGGGTAAAAAGCGGAGAAGATGTTGACTTTTCAACTACGGTAGGTAATAGAGGATAAGTTTGTTCTAACTTATCCAGTACTGTCCTTAGCATCACTCGATCAGTATTTGTTTTTGCCTGAGTTGTATTTTTATTATCAGCACAGCTGAGTAAAAATAAAAAAGCGGCGGCTAAACAGATAAACTGTTTAACCATTTCAATGTGCCCTAAAGTGCACTTTTTCAATTTATCTTTCAGCATGAACTGATGCACAAGAGTCACCTCGTAAATAAGTGTTGTTTACAAATCGGATTTCCAACTTACTGTTATTAGAGTCAATCCTGTTAATCTTCTCATTGCCTTGATAAATCTGTGTTGACAAGCCTGCTTCACTGCCAATATTCATACAATTTGGGCTATAAATTGCGTTGTATTCTTGCTCTCCATTCAATTGCTTTTCAAAAACAGTAATAACACCTGTACCACATTGAGCCATTGCATATATATCATCACTTTCATCATACACTTCCACATGCTCTTCAGTTTTTTCATCAATCCAATGAATATGTTTATCAGGGGTTCTCACAAAAAAACCACCATTGCAATTCACTCCAGAAATTGGTTTTGCTGCGGCAAAAACTGTTGTTGATGTAGTAAACCCCAAAAGAATTTGTGATAAAACAATTAAACTAACACTTACTTTATTCATAATTGACTCTCTTATATTATCTATTGAGTAGTATGTAATTAACTTTAACTACTGTTAACTGGTTCAGTTTGCTCACTGTGGTGGTTTGCCAAATCCGATCCAACTATCAAACTCTGCAGCAACTACAAGTTGATTGTTCTCAACTGTTAAGGCTAATGCTGGCAATTTTCTTGGGGCAGGTCCAGAGACTACTCCGCCGTTATTTTTGGGATCAAAAACTGATTGATGGCATGGACACATATAGTTTTCTTCATCTTCAACCCACCCAGTAACTGGACAACCGTTGTGGGTACAAATAGCGGTGTAAGCAACAACGCCATCTGCTGATAAGCGTAAAGTTTCCTCAGATAAGGACGCTTTTGAAAGCTTTTGAATAAGAATTTGGTTATAACGAGATCCATCTCGCACTTCACCCGTATTAGAGTCAACAGGTACCACGAGCACTTGCTTACCTAACTCAACTAAATCAGACACCTTTATTATCGGCCCCCGTAATCTTTTACTATGATAAGTAAAGCGATCGCCCACTTGCGGAGGTAACTTACTTTCTGGAGACTTCGGCGGCTTTTTTTTCATTGCAGCTATGGCAACATTTCCACTAAAAAAACTTACCGTTGGTATTGCAAGGGCAAGATATTTAAATAAATTACGTCGCTTACTATCTGTCACTTGATTTTGATTGGCTTGTGCACAACCACAGCATGTTACTTGCTCTATATCATCATGCTTAATATTATTTTTTTCTTTCACTACATACCTCGAACTTCAGAAGCTTATTAAATTGGTTATATATTTTTTTGATTTGAAAAAAGTAAAGGGGGAGACTAGCATCTCCCCTAAGAAACACTATGCGTCAGGTAATGCGAATACCCAGATTACGCCACCTTCTGGCACATCTGCTATCCACTCTCCAGTTTCGTCTTTTGCTGCCAATACACCATTAGTCCAATGTGGGTCAACACCGTAACCAGCGGTTATAGCAATGTACTGTTTGCCATCAACTTCATAAGCGACAGGTGGTGCAATAGCCGTTGAGTTTAAAGGGAACTCCCAAAGCACTTCACCAGTTTTAGCATTAAAGGCTCTTAATATGCGATCGTTGGTACCAGCACTAAACACTATATTTCCTGCGGTAGATAAAACAGGACCCCAGTTCATTGTTTTACCATAATTATGCTGCCATACTTTTTCTCGCTTATTGACATCCCAGGCTTGCATTTGTCCTACACCTTTCTTCTTATCAGCCAAATATACATCTAACTCAGGGATATCTATGCCAGCCCAAAATTGGCCTGAAGCAGGTTCAACATCATCTTGGAATTTACCTATAAATGAATTACAAATGTTGTCGTTTGCTGGAACATACATCATGCCAGTATCAGGATTGTAAGATTCGTAAGGCCAGTTTTTACCACCCCATAAACTTGGACAGTAAGAAACCCGTTTACCTGTAACAGGGACGTGATCATAATCATAGGTTGGACGACCTGTTTTAGGATCCAATGATTTAAATGCATTATTTGCTACGAACGGTTTGCCTTCGAGATAATCAATTTTGCCTTTACCATCTCTTTCTAACCAATACATGTAGCCATTACGTTGTGGAGAAACTAAACCTTTAACCTTTTTCTTACCATCTTTAATACCATCAATTAGCATAGGTGCATTCATCGCAGCCCAATCCCAAGAGTCATTATAGTGATATTGGTAGTGACCCATAATTTTTCCGTCATCTGGATTCATTGCCAGAGCAGATGCCACATACAAGTTATCACCAGGACGTTGATCGCCTAACCAAGGTGAACCATTACCTACACCCCAATAGAGAATATCGGCATCTGCATCATAATTGCCTGGCATCCACATGCTGCCACCGCCATATTTCCACGCATCTGGTCGTTTCCCTTGTTTTTTCCATGTTTCATGACCAGGTTCACCTGGGCCAGGTACACTATATGTTTTCCAAGCAGTTTCACAAGTTTCAGCATCCATCGCTTCCAAGAAACCACGTACGCCATACTCACCACCAGAAGGGCCAACAAGAATCTTTCCTTTTACTGGCGTCGGAGCTGAGGTAATGTACGCTCCAATACTCCAATCACCAATATGGCTTTGACATAAACGCTCACCCGTTTTTGCATCCAAAGCGTTAAGTGTGCCATCTAAGCCAGCCACATAAACTTTATCACCCCACAATGCTACGCCGCGGCTAGTATTGTGCATAACACTTAAGTCGCTGGGGTTGTCATGTTTATAACGCCAATACAATTGCCCAGTTTTAGCATCCAATGCTAGTACATTATTGTATGGCGTAGCCACAAACATAACGCCATTATTTATTTGAGCTGGAGCTTCATGACCTGAATCTAAGTTAGTTGAATAAGTCCAAACAGGTTTAAGCTTACTAACATTTTTTGAGTTTATTTCTTTCAGCTTACTATGCATCCAACCTTCATAGTTACCTTTGGGTAATAACCAGTCTTCTGGTGAAGCTTCCACTAACCGTTTATGGGTAACTGTTTTATAGTTGTCTATTTTTTTGTTAAGCGTTGTTAAATTCGCTGCTGAAACTGAATATCCAGGAATTAATCCAACGACCCCGATACAACAACTGATATATTTCATTTTTATAGATTTCATTATTATCTGTTCTCCATTTAAGTTTTTTTATTAGCATAACTAACATTTCAATTAGCATGCCAATGAGAATTAAACTCAATAAAACAAATAAATGATTGATATATAGGTGTATTTTATTTTTGGTTTTAAAAAAACAATAATTAAAGAGTACACAGGTGTAGCATTAAGATGCGACACTATTTCTTATAAATGACACTTTTTAAATACTCATCACATTCTCATTAAAATTTTAAACTTAAGTATTTTGATGAAAAAAACAGATAGCCAGATACTAACTAATTGTCTTATAAATATTTCAAAACAAAATAGAATTGTGTGAGATTTCGAAGCTAAGTACAGTGAAAAGTAGCAGCGATAAATTAGTTATTCGCTTGTGGCTATTTTGATTAATGCCTTAGTATTTTAATCTCAGCAGAAATAAATTAAATTTTTCAGGCAAATAAATACTTATTGTAGAGATAAGGAATATTTAAAATAGAATTGGTATTACCTACCTTACTGTCTTTTCAAATCATGTTAGTCTAAAAACCTAATAGTAAGGTAGGCAAGTTAACTACGCCACTAACTAAAGCGAACGTATGATAATGTCATCACTTGAAGAATAATGCGGTTGATTAGGTAGTTAATTTTTAACTTATACTCCTCTGTATAAACAAAGCTGAGTACCCAAAGGTAACTCTGCAGGATGAATCACACAAATATTTCGCTGTTTTTGATCCTTATTGAGCTCATCTATTTGTTTTACTACAAACTCCATACTATCCATTAATTGCTGTCTATCTAAAATAACCACTGTACTTTCATTATCATCAATTTGATTTAATTGTTGCTGAATATCGTAATCAAATATGAGCGTGCCACTTTCTCGATTAGCCATTAATGCATGAAATACCCGAACTTGTGACTGATGAACTCCTGTAGCTAATGCTAAAGAAACTGATTGCCAGTTTAACCCTGCTATCAAAGATGAATGATGAATATATATATGCTCATTCAAATCATTACGATAACGATACAGCGCTGTCCATTGAGGGAATTGTTCTAATGAATCAATGATAGAAAATGACACTGAAGAACGCTGTAATATACCTTCAAATCTTTCCATTTTCACTCCATTAGTTAATAAAAATTTCCAAATAACATAAGGGGTATTGAAAAAGATTTTATCTTTTCAATACCCTATTATATTTTTATAACGTAATTTACTTAGGCCTGAATATAAACAACATGTGTATGCGAATACTCATATAAACCATGTTTACCATCCGCACCACCAATTCCTGATTTACGGGTACCTGCATGAAACCCTTGCATGGCCTCAAAATTTTCTCTATTAATATAAGTTTCGCCATAACTAAGCTGATTAGCGGCTTGCATTGCTTTACTGATATCACGAGTATATAAAGAAGAGGTTAAGCCATAATCACTCGCATTAGCGATAGCAATTGCCTCTGATAAATCACTCACTATCTGAATGGGTAGTACAGGACCAAATATTTCTTTATTCATAATTTCCATATCATTACTGCAGTTTGTTAACACGGTTGGTTTGTAGTGATAACCGGCACCAAGGTCGGCAATGTGACCACCCGTTATAACTTCAGCGCCTTGACTTTGAGCTGTCTCTACCATTTGTGCGACTTTATCAAGACCAACTTTATTTACTAATGGGCCCATATCAAGATTGTCTTGTAGTAAAGGATCACCAAAAGTAACCTGCTCCATAGACACTTTCAATTTACTTATAAATTCATCAGCAACATTAGGTTGTACATAAACGCGTTCTGCACAATTACATACTTGCCCAGTATTGATAACTCTTGAAGCGGTAATCGCTTTCACTGCTAAGTCAATATCTGCGTCATCAAGTACAATTGCTGGTGCTTTACCACCCAGTTCCAAATTAAGTTTAGTAATGTTTTGTGATGCCGTAGCCATAATTCTGCTACCAGTATCAACACTACCTGTAAAACTAATCATGTTAACCCGTTTATCACTCGTTAGTTGGTGACCAACTCCACCACCATCACCGCCGACAACATTAAATACACCCGCTGGCAAACCAGATTCTGCTACAATTTTTGCAAATTCATAACAGTTATTTGGGGTTTCTTCACTAGGTTTTAAAACAATGGTATTTCCCATAATTAAGGCTGGCGCCATTTTTCTTGCAATTAAGAAAAAAGGAAAATTCCAAGGTAGAATTCCAGCCACAACACCTAAAGGTTTACGAAATAAAAATATATTTTCACCAGCACGATCACTGGTAATCACTTCACCTTCAATACGTCTAGCCCATTCGGCCATATAGTCTAGGTAATCAGCAGTAAAGTTGACTTCTACTTCTGCCAATGACAATACCTTTCCCTGTTCTTTAGTAATGCAGAGTGCTAACTCTGAAGCATTCTTACGAATACCTTGAGCTATTTTACGAAGGTAGCTCGCACGTTCAATAGCTGGCATTAAACTCCAAGCTATTTGCGCATCTTTAGCGCAGTTAAGAGCGTAATCAACTTCCTGTTCATTTGATTGAGGAATGGTCGACAGCAATTTTTGATTTGAGGGGTTATGATTCTCGATTTCGGCCCCTGCTAAAGCAGTAAACTGACCATTGACAAAATTTTGATAACGGGTAATGGGTTCTGACATATAAAACTCCTAATTCTATTTTTAAGCGAGATAACTGTCAGCTGATTGCAGCACAATCAACAGACACTTTTGATTTACAGTAACTATTTAAACTAATTACCATCATTGTTTAATATTCTTTTTTAATGCAAACACATGAAAAACAAAGTCTTGTGCAACAATCATTTTATGATTCTTTACTTACCTACTCCCTGTCGATAAATAACCGCATTATGACTATTCATTTTTACGGTTATTAGTTCAATATATTGATTTAAGGGGCAAAGGCTATGCCAAAAACACACCCTACATAGCAAACCAAACACAACAAGATATAACTAATTGATAAATAATAATAAAAATAAAACTTCAACAAATTAGGTTTGCATCTAAAAATTTATGATTAATAAATAGAAGAGAAAAAGAAACACCTGTAGCACTGCAGTTGTAGCAAGTTTATTAGGTTAAACAGGTAAAAGCGTCTTAAGATTTATATCAAGGAGATGAATAGAAAAGCTGATATAGCAGTGATTAAGAATTCTAAATTATTAGTGCTAATGCTTTTAAAACCATCTTTAGGTCATATAAAAAACTAAATATGTATAAACAGGAATAGCTAAATAGTTTCATGTCAGCATTGTTTTTTACTGCTTGTGCCCTTATCTTTTAACTATCAACACAAACTGATAATTAATATTAAGAACATGCCCAAGACCCGTATTTATCAAAATAGTAAGTTTACTTTACACGAAACATTGAAATTATCTGATGATGCCTTTGGTCATATTGTAAGAGTGTTACGGTTAGTGGAAGGCGATACTATTGCGCTTTTTAATGGCATAGAAGCCATGCAATATACAGCTAAATTAGTAGAGGTTAAAAAGAAACATGCTTATGTCGAAATATTAAGCCAAACGCTTATTAACAATGAATCCCCCGTTAAGATCCATTTAGGTCAAGGGATTTCTCGTGGAGATCGCATGGATTTTACCCTACAAAAATCCGTAGAATTAGGCGTTAATAAAATAACGCCCCTATTTACAGAGCGTTGCGGCGTAAAATTATCTCCAGAACGCTTAGCAAAAAAACATGAGCAATGGCAAAAAATTGTGATCAGTGCTTGTGAACAAAGTGGCCGTTGTATTGTGCCAGAGGTTGCTCAACCGATGCAATTACAAGCATGGTTGGCACAAGAAGCTAAGGCGTTGAAGCTGAATTTACATCCAAAAGCTCAGCATTCTATTATGACCTTACCACGATTAACCTCTGAAAAAGAAAAACGAGTTAGACTACTCATTGGCTCAGAAGGAGGCTTAAGTGATGATGAAATCAAACAAGCAAACCAAGCCAATTTCCAAGATGTGTTGCTAGGACCTAGAATTTTAAGAACAGAAACTGCGGCACTGACCGCAATTACAGCATTACAGTGTCGTTTTGGCGATTTAGCATAGCTTATTGTTATTGCTTGTCTACTCGACTACACGATTACAATAACCATTGATTGGCATCAATAGGTTTGACCTTGTGTTTGAAGCAAACCTAATACACATACAAGGCTAAATAATTCAACGATAGGATATAAAATGACAATAGTTCAATCAAAAACCATCAAACTCGGCATCGTAATGGATCCAATAAGTAAGGTTAAAGTTGCTAAAGATTCTTCCATGGCAATGATGTTAGAAGCTCAAAGCCGAGGATATGAAATTTATTACATGGAAATGCAAGATTTATATCTTGACCGTGGTCAAGCACGCGCGAATACTCAAAAAATAAAAGTATTTGATGATGCTAAGCATTGGTATGAATTATCTGATCAACAAGATATTGCACTCGATGAACTTGATGCTATTTTAATGCGTAAAGATCCTCCTTTTGATACTGAGTATATTTATGCTACGTATATACTTGAACGAGCAGAAGTTGAAGGCACCCTGATTGTTAATAAACCACAAAGCTTGCGTGATTGTAATGAAAAACTTTTTACAGCATGGTTTGCTGACTTAACACCTCGTACGTTAGTAACAAGAAATGATGCGCAAATCCGTTCATTTCATCAAGAATTAAAAGACATTATTATTAAACCACTTGATGGCATGGGCGGCTCTTCTATTTTCCGTATTAAAGAAGATGATGTAAATGTTGGTGTGATTATAGAAACCTTAACAAATCACGGTCAACAATACGCAATGGTACAAGAATACATGCCTGAAATAATTGATGGCGACAAACGAATTTTGATTGTTAATGGCGAGCCAATGCCATATTGCTTAGCCCGTATCCCAGCACAAGGAGAAACACGTGGTAACTTAGCGGCAGGTGGTCGCGGTGTAGCCAGACCATTAAGCCCAACAGACAAATTGATTGCAGAAACAATCGCGCCTGAACTTAAAAAGCGAGGTTTATTCTTTGTTGGTTTAGATATTATTGGTGATAAAGTTACTGAAATTAACGTTACTAGCCCTACTTGTATACGTGAAATAGAAGCAGCTTACCCAATTAATATTAGTGGTAAATTAATGGACGCTATTGAACAAAATATTAATAGCAAATAATTTTTAACGTTGTAAAACAACCTAGCATAAGGTGAATAAATGAAAAGTTTAGAAAATCAATTTTTAATTGCTATGCCCTCTTTAGCTAGTGATTATTTCAATAAAACGGTGACTTACATTTGCGAACATAATGATGAAGGTGCAATGGGTTTAATTATCAATATGCCTGTTAACATCACTTTACATGACTTATTAAAACAAATTGAGCAAAATGACCGTGATGATGCTAATAAAAGAGCAAACAGTGCATCAGATCAGCATATAGAACAAGAATCTGCAGCTAAAAATAAAGGTGATACTGACGATACGCTAGTAAACAGCAGTTTAGAGCAATTAGTACTTTCTGGCGGTCCAATTTCTCAAAACCGTGGTTTTGTTCTACATCGTACTCAGCCAGGCTGGAAAAGCTCTTTAGCATTAAGTGAAGACATAATGATTACCACATCAAAAGATATATTAATGGCATTAGGCACAGAAAAAGCACCCGACCAATTCATGGTAACACTGGGTTATGCTGGTTGGGGGCCTGGTCAACTAGAAGCTGAATTACATGCTAACTCTTGGTTAACCATTGATGCTGATAGTGATATTTTGTTCAATACACCAATTGAACAACGTTGGCAAAAAGCGACTAAAAAACTTGGGATAGATATTGCGCACCTATCGACTGACGTTGGACATGCTTAATCATAATGGCTAATAAAATAGGTCAACGAACTATACTCGGTTTCGATTTTGGTAAAAAATATATTGGCGTTGCTATTGGTCAAGAGATAACTGGAAGCGCCTCTCCTTTAGGTTCAGTGAAAGCTACGGACGGTATACCTCACTGGGATAAGCTCTCAAACTTTATTACACAATGGCAGCCTGATTTCATTGTGGTAGGTTTACCACTTAACATGGATGGAACTGAACAACAGCTAACCAAAGATGCTAAAAAATTTGGTAACCGTATAGCTGGTCGTTTTGGATTAAAGGTTGAATTTCAGGATGAAAGATTAACAACCGCAGATGCTAAAGAACAATTATTTTCACGTGGTGGCTATAAAAATTTAAAGAAAGACAATATTGATGCAGAATCTGCAAAACTTATTATTGAAAGTTATTTTCAACAACAATACCAGTAATACCAATTTGATTAAATTTCTTCCCAACTCAGAGCTTCATTAGCGAGCTTAGAACAAGGAAAATTGATTAAACATAGTTACTCTATATTTCTTCAATTTTGCGATGTTATCAGTTTGC